>NZ_JBFUJG010000004.1:0-161350 GCF_056401495.1 Mucilaginibacter sp. P4_E8 | reverse complement strand
TGGCCAATAAAAAAGTAAAAACACTTTTGCACATGGCTGCATTAGTAGCCATTCAGTATAATGATGAGTTAAGGCTTTATTACGAAAGGAAAGTCAACGTCGAGAAGAAGAATAAAATGAGTGTCATAAACGCTGTAAGAAATAAACTTGTACAACGTATTTTCTCCTGTGTAAGACAAAATAGAAAATATGAAAAAAATTATCTCAAATTAGTTGCTTAGATCATAGAAATCGAGGAACGAAGCAATCCCCGGCTTACAGAGTGACTTTGTAAATCTGATCTGTGCAGTTTGGAATTGCTTCGTACCTCGCAATGACGGGGTTTTAATTAAAAACTCACTGAAAACTCCATCCCTCCTAAGGCTATCATTATGATAAAACCTATCAAAATGATAGGTTTTTAAGTCTTTAATTTTACGTATATTTTTAATTAATCTATTGTAATAGAGTATTTTAATAAATAATCAAGCCATGAGGTGCATGTATTGCTAAGAGGATTTTATTAACAAAAATCAATGTATGATGGTATTGTCCCCTATTGCTGTAGTCCCCGATTTAATTTGGATGGCAAAAGCTTCAAAGCAGCAACAATACCTCTTTTTTAAATCCCCTATTAGTTTATCTCATTAAATGAATTCGCACGTTAAGCAGCTCACTTTCGCGGGTATGATCGTTACCCTCGGTATTATTTTTGGCGATATTGGTACATCCCCTTTGTATGTTTTTCAAACTTTACTGGTTGAGGGCGGCAAGGTGAACCCGGCCCTGGTATTAGGCTCAATATCCTGTATATTCTGGACGCTTACCCTGCAAACTACTTTTAAATATATTGTAATAACCCTGCAGGCTGATAACAAAGGTGAAGGGGGGATATTTTCGTTGTATGCCCTGGTTAGGCGGTACGGCAAATGGCTGGCCATTCCGGCCATTATAGGTGCAGGTACTTTACTGGCCGATGGTATTATTACCCCACCTATATCGGTAACGTCGGCTATTGAGGGGTTAAACCTGGTGCCTGCTTTTTCGAGCGTTATTATTCCCGGTAATAACCTCATTTTAATTATTGTGATCAGCATTATTATACTCCTTTTCTTTTTTCAGCAGTTTGGTACCAAAGTGGTAGGCTCGGCATTTGGGCCGGTTATGCTCATGTGGTTTGTAATGCTGGGCGTTTTAGGAACCATACAGGTAGCTCATTACCCTACTATTTTTAAGGCACTTAATCCATACTATGGTGCTCAGTTGCTGATGGACCATCCTCAAGGCTTCTGGTTGTTAGGTGCCGTATTTTTGTGTACCACGGGTGCAGAAGCCCTGTACTCAGACCTGGGCCATTGCGGGCGTAAAAACATACAGGTAAGCTGGATCTTTGTAAAAACCACACTTATATTAAATTATCTTGGACAGGGAGCCTGGGTACTTTCGCAAGGGCCCGCTAAAAACTTTACCGGTGTAAATCCTTTCTTTGAGATAGTTCCGCATCAGTTCCTGATCCCGAGTATTGCATTGGCTACTCTTGCAACGATAATTGCCAGTCAGGCTTTGATCAGTGGATCATTTACCCTTATCAGCGAGGCCGTGAGCATGAACTTTTGGCCGCGTATCACCATAAAATACCCATCAAACATACGCGGACAAATTTATATCCCCAGCATTAACTGGATCTTGTGTGCAGGTTGCATCCTGGTGTCGTTGTACTTTAAAACTTCCAGCGCCATGACGGCTGCTTATGGTTTCAGTATCACCATTGCTATGCTGAGCACTACCATTTTAATGTATTACTTTATGCGCTATGTAAAGCACTGGCCGGTTTGGTTGGTTACCATTATATTGTGCGTGTTTTTAACGGTTGAGTTCTCGTTTTTTGTAGCCAACGCGGTTAAAATATTGAAAAGATTATTCTTTGTTGGGTTTGAAGTTGGGTTGATATTCACCATGTACATTTGGTTTAAAGCCCGTAAGATCAATAACCGTTTCCTGAATTTTATAGATATAAAAGAACAACTGCCGCTGTTGAATGCCTTGAGTGCCGATACCACCGTTAATAAATATGCGACTCACCTAATTTACCTTACCAAGGCCAACAACGGCAAGCAGATAGAAGAGAAGATCATTTACTCCATTATGAGCCGTCGTCCCAAACGTGCCGATACCTATTGGTTTGTGCATATTGAACGTACCGATGAACCTTATACCATGGAGTACAGTGTTGACCAGATTGAACCCGGCAAGGTGATCCGTGTTGAATACCGTTTGGGTTTCAGGATACAGCCGAGGGTGAATGTGCTGTTCCGCAATGTGGTGGAGGATATGGTGAAGCGTAAGGAGATCGATATCACCAGTCAGTACGAATCCTTAAACAAATATAAAATTGCTGCCGATTTCAGGTTTGTGATCATGGAGAAATTCCTGTCGTATAATAACCTGTTCAGCGTGAGCGAGGCATTTATTTTGAACAGTTATTTCGCCATCAAGAAATTGGCCCAGTCGGAGGCTAAAGCTTTTGGTTTGGATACCAGCGAAACCCGGATAGAGAAAATACCACTGGTGGTAAAACCAGTAAGCAATATCCATTTGAAAAGGGTTGAGCCGGTTACTTATGGAGTGGGGAGTTTGGTTGAGGTGGATTGAGAGTGTTCTCAATATATCAGACTTACGAAGTTTTTAAAACTTCGTAAGTCTTTACTAAATAATTAACCTACGCCTCTTCCTTAAAATAAACCTTATAATAGTTCATTGCCCTACCATCATCAAAGCCTTTTTCAATGAGTTCCTTGTCGCCGTGGATATAGATGTGGAAGTTTTTATCAAGCTTCAATACGCTTTTATAAACCCTGGCCTGTTTTTTAACGGCATTATCAGATATCTCAAAAGTATCGGCAATAGGACTGTCGAACTCCTGCTCGTACTGGTTCTTAAAGTTTTTGAATGATTCAATGGCTTGCGGATTGCCAATCACTTCGCCGGTAAACTCATCCATATCAAAGGTTTCCTTTTCCTTAAAATATTTCATGGAACGGTTAAGCAGATCTATCTTGTCGGCTTTGCTCATTTCAAACTCGTCGTCGAGCTTTTGGGTTACAAAGTTTTTGTAAATGCCCAGTGTATTGTTGGTTTGGTTAAAGCTGTCGTTACGAATTTTGAGCTGCAAAAATTCATCCTTCCAGTAAACGGCTGCATCCTGGCCTCCATTTGTTTTATCGATAACCACCACTTTATAGCCATTTTCTTTTTCAATGTTGAATATTAGTACACCTTTGTCAAGTTTGTTAATATTGATGGCATTTTCTTCATAATCAACCTGGAAACCACCTTTGTCAGGGTAAACTTTCAGGTAAGTTTCCTTGTTTTCCGACTTAAATATACCAATGGCATCCAGCGGGTTACCTTCTATTTGTACCTTGTTAAAATAAACCACATACAGTTCGCCGCCTTTAATGTTAGGGTGGGTAGTTATTTTATATAAGTGTTTGGCAATCTGCTCAGATGCCTCGTGAAACTTCTCCTTATCCTCAAATACCTGTGTGGCAAAGTGATGAATTTCGTTAAGATTAAGTTCGCCGCTGCTGTGCATGAGGTGATAAACCTCGTTGGTTTTTTCAAAAGGCTTTAAAAAATACTGCATCAGCAGATTAGGGATAATATCATCCTTCAGTTCAAGAGGGTGATCTGATAGGGAATACATCTCGCTTTGCGACTGATTGCCAACATGATGTACCGAAATTGTATCGAGCGAAGCTTCAAAAAAAGTTACCATAATTTGTGAGCGCAAGGTAAGAGTTTTGTTTATTGGTTCAATGGTTCATTGGGGTATTCTGTTAATTTGTAAATTCTGAAAATTCAGGTTCAAACAATTAAGTCATTGAAAAGTAGTTCATGGCCGGCGGTTAATAGTTCATGTTAATTTGTTTTACTTTTGCACTTTGGTAGTTAGCAAACTATTGAAATGACTTAATAATAAATGATTCAATGACAAATAATGAAACCATAGTAGCCCTTGCCACACCAAACGGAATCGGCGCTATAGCCGTGATCCGTCTTTCGGGACTGGATGCTATCACGATAGCAAACAGCGTATGGAAGGGTAAGGATCTGACAGAGCAGGCATCTCATACCATACACTTCGGGCATATTGTTGATGGCGACCTGATTTTGGATGAGGTACTGGTTTCACTGTTTGTAGCACCCAAATCATACACGCGCGAAAATGTGGTAGAGGTTTCCTGCCATGCATCGGGTTATATTATTGAGTCGATCATTAAACTGTTCATCAAAAAAGGGGCACGTTCGGCCAAACCCGGGGAGTTCACGTTAAGAGCATTTTTAAACGGCCAGCTCGATCTGTCGCAAGCCGAAGCTGTGGCCGATCTGATCGCTTCTAATTCTAAAGCATCCCAACAGGTGGCCTTGCAGCAGCTACGGGGCGGGTTCAGCAATCAACTGCAAACCCTGCGCGAGCAATTGGTGAATTTTGCATCGCTTATTGAACTGGAACTTGATTTTGCCGAGGAAGATGTGGAGTTTGCCAACCGCGATCAATTAAAACAATTGATCATTGATATTACCCGCGTAATTGGTCGTTTAATACAATCATTTGAATTGGGCAACGCTATTAAACAAGGGGTTAATACGGTAATTGCCGGCCGACCAAATGCCGGTAAATCAACCCTGTTAAACGCTCTTTTGAACGAGGAACGAGCCATTGTGAGTCATATACCCGGTACCACCCGTGACACTATTGAGGAGGTATTGAACATACAAGGCATTAATTTTAGATTGATAGACACCGCCGGGATCCGTGAAGCTACGGATGCCATTGAGCAAATAGGGGTACAGCGTACCATGGAAAAGATCAGCCAGTCGGCCCTGTTGATCTATGTTTTTGATGCCGAGCAGATAACTACCGAAGAACTCCAAAGTGATCTGGAAAGCTTGCAGGGCCCCGGTATTGCCATGCTGATGGTTGCCAATAAGATGGATCTTTTAAATCAAGTGGCCAAAACAGAAAGCATTAAAACGTTCTTCCAAACCTCCGGGCTTCCGGGCGCTCAAACCCTCTTCATTTCGGCAAAAGAAAAGCTGCATATTGATGATCTGAAAAATAAAATTTACAGCGCCGCCATTAAAGATCAATTAAGTGGCGACGAAACTCTGGTAACCAATATCCGGCACCTGGAGGCCCTGCAAAAAACCGAAGAGGCCCTGATTAGGGTGCTTGGCGGAATTGATGGCAGTATAACCTCAGATTTTTTATCGATGGACATCAAACAAGCCCTGCATTACCTCGGCGAAATAACGGGAGCCGTTACTACAGATGATCTGCTGGAAAATATATTTAGTAAGTTTTGTATCGGCAAATGAGAAGGAAACAGAAGGAAAGTATTTCTTTGACCTTGGTAATAGACAGTGGAACATTCCTGAACTGCGCTACTTGCTGGAAAGCATCCTTCCAGAAAAAAAAGTGGTTATTGATTTTGAAGTTATACACGTATTTCCATCTATAGGGCGCAGGGTAATGAGTTTAAACGCACGCCAGCTTGATAAAACAAATGGCGGACAATTGATCTTACTGGATATTGAAGATATTACCGATCAACGGAAAATAGAAGAAGGTTTGGCCGAAATAGAACTCTTATTTCATGAAAGCAAAGACCGGTTAAAGCTGGCGGTTGATGCCGCCGGGTTAAGTACCTGGGACTATAATCCTCTGACCGGTGAGCTGATAGCTGACTCCCGGTGTAATAAAATGTTTGGCCTTTTACCGCGTGAAAAGATTGATTATGCCCGTTTTATAGCGATGATTCATGAAGAAGAGCGTAATCATATTGAGAAGGTACTCCAGCTTGCTTTAAAGGGTATCAATCATGGTGGTTATGAAGAGGAATTCCGGACAGCTGAAACTATTGATGGAAATGTTAGATGGATAAAATTCAGGGGTAAAGCCTATTTTAATGTAGAGGGTATTGCCTATCGTTTAGTGGGTACCTCGCTTGATATAACCGTGCAGAAAATACTGGATCAGGCAACCAAAGAGTTATTGAAAAAGAAGGATGATTTTATGAGCATTGCCAGCCATGAGCTTAAAACCCCGATCACTACGCTGAAAGCCTCGTTGCAGTTACTTAAACGGATGAAGGATAACCCAGATAAAATGCTGCCTACGCTAATTGAACAGGCCAATAAAAGCATGGAAAGAGTAACTACGCTTATTGAAAATTTGTTAAATACCAATAAGCTGAACGAAGGACAGCTTCATTTAAATAAAACCTCCTTTATTATAGCAGATGTTATTGCCGATTGCTGCCAGCATATTCGTGTTGCCGGTGAATATACCATTATTACAAAAGGAGATAAAGAATTGATGGCATATGCCGATGCTGATCGTATTGAGCAGGCGGTTGTTAATTTTGTGAATAATGCCATCAAATATGCTCCTGGTGCTAAAGAAATTCACATCAGCATCGAAAAAATAAAGGATATGGTTAAAGTATCTGTTAGCGACAAAGGTCCAGGGATTCCTGCTGAAAAACTGCCTTATTTGTTTGACCGCTATTACCGGGTAGATAGTAGCGGACTCCAATATTCTGGCTTGGGATTAGGACTGTATATCAGCGCGGAGATCATCAAAAGACATAATGGACAAATAGGGGTAAACAGCGAAATAGGTAAAGGAAGTACCTTTTGGTTTACACTGCCATTAGTTGAGCAGTTTTCATAGACTAAATAATACCTAATCGTTGTCCGAATCAGGTGTTGCCGGATATTTACCTTCTGCATCAAGTTCTCCCAGATCGTCATCTGCCTGTATTTCATGCAGATCGTCTTCATCATCAACGTTATGCATTTTAACAAAAAATGAGATTAGACTTATTTTTCGCCGGCATAGCTATTAAGCTTAACATCACACCAGGTAATGACCAAGGTCATAATTATACCGCGGTGTTTTACCCAATTTTACGGTAATAAATATCACTTAAAACCATGAAAACATTTCTTGTTGCTACTGATTTTTCGGCGAATGCCAGGCATGCTGCTGAATACGGATATAGTATTGCTAAACAAATCAAAGCTAATATCATTTTGTGTAACGCAGTAATTGTACCTGCAGAAATGCCCCAATCGGGTTTGGTTGTCTGGCCGATGGAGGAATCTGATGAATTATTGATGGATAGTACAAAAGAATTGCAATACTTAAAAAAACATCTCGAAAGCGCGGATCAGGAAAAAGGGTTTAAACCAGTGATTAGTTGCAAAAATGAATCTGGCACGGTAACCGATGTAGTTCAAAGTCAGATCAGCAATGGATTAATTGATCTCGTGGTGATGGGAACATATGGCAGCAGTGGGCTGAGTCAGTTTTTATTAGGTAATCACAGTAGCAATATGATCAATAATACCACCAAACCATTAATGCTCATCTCGCCGGAAACACAGGTTTTACCTATAAAGAAAATCGCTTTCGCTACAGATTTTACACATCCCGAAAGCGATTTGGAATGTTTATACCATCTCATACCGCTGGCCAAATTACTGGGTGCGGAGATTCTGCTGACACATATTTATAATGAACAAACACAATTACAGGACCTGGAAAAAACAATTAAGCACTTTATGACCGACGTTTCTAACAAAGCAAATTATTCGCATATCTATTACCGTAGTGTAAAAAATAGCCACATGGAAACTGGCCTGAGCTGGTTATGTGAGCATGGACAGGTAGATATGCTGGTGATGGTACATCGTCCACACAGCTTCTTTTATAAACTGCTGAAGAGTGGTCATTGCGAAAAAATGGCCGGGCATATTGCTGTGCCTTTATTGGTATTTCCCGCTACTAAATAGTATAAGTTATCAGCCACAAAAAAAATGACACCTTTATCGGGTGTCATTTTTTGTTGTGAGATAGTTGATGGAGCGGGGTTAAATGAGTGTGTCGTCAAGCTTATGCTCAGCGATACCCAGATCTGCATATAGCGCTTGCATCAGCGCTGATGTCTGGTCGGGTAATTCGCTGAAAAGTTGTTTGTAGTAGGCTATACCGCTTACAAGCTGATCTTTAAATTTGCTGAACTGTTTTATTTTCTTATCTGTCAGCTCTTTTAGGTGTTTTTGCAGGTCGGTTTGTAAATAATCAATATATAGGTTTAATTCTTTAACAAACATGTGCGGCCGTTTAACCTGGTCCAGCAAATCGAGTTTGCCGTAAATGTGTTTCACCATTTCATCTAAAGAGTAGGTCCTGTTAAAATAAGCGAGGTTAGGGCCCGGGCAAATGGCCACCGCTTTGTTTTCTTTAGGTTTGCTGATATTATATTTAATATAGGCTGATGAACACAGACCTTCGCAAAGGCATATTTTTTCAGTTACGGCGTCATATTGTTGCTGGTATCCTTCTGGGGCGAGGTTTGATGCTTGTAACTGATTGATCTTTAAACGTTGGTATTCCCTGGAAGCGGTGCAAATGGGTTGAACGGTAAATTCGGTATTGGTACAAAGGTATTTTTTGGTGCAGGGACTGCCCGGCCTGCCGGCTTCAATTCGCGCTAATCTTTGGTTTTCGCTGCTGGCTTGTTTAAAGTTATTGAACAGAATACCTAACGGTGATGAGGCACTCAGGTAATAATCTGATTCCTGTGCGCCTGATAGCTGCATCAGCGTTTCTTCATCTACATTTGTTGCTTCAGGAACTAAAAGGAATGGGCTGCCCCATCCGGTAGCATCTAACTGGTAGTGCTTTATTAAAAAATCGTTTTCTTCGGCTGTGCCAATACCTCCCTGCACGCTTAGTTTTTGTTTTGGAGGAGTGTGAGATGTGATGCCTTTTTGAAGTATAGCCGCTTGGTACAATTGAAATAATTCAGTGATCATGTCAGCTCGTTTTTGTTTAAACTCTTCCAGTATTGGTCCCAACAGGTAACCTTCGGTTGCAAAAGCATGCCCACCGCAATTTAATCCCGATTCTACCCGGAACTCAGATATCCACAGGCCTTTTTTTGCCAGAAATTTAGCCTGGATCAATGCCGACCGGAAATCGCTCACCTTTAAAATGATCTTTTTCTTTAGCTCTCCGTTTTTATCCGGAAAAAAAGCGTCGAAGGTTTCCAGGTAACTATACAATTTAGGATTCATTCCGGCAGATAAAATAACCGAGGAGCTCAGGTTGCTATCGGCAAACCCGCGCAAAGCGGCTTGCGCATCTGTATTTTCGTCCCCCAAATATTCTCCCGCTGCGCTAAAATTCATCCGGTCAACTTTCGACATGATGTTCACATCAATAGCACCCCTGATCATCATCCGGCGCAGAATCTGTTGGAACAGCGCTTTATTTTCGCCTTCCGGATAATCCATCATCAGGTCGTAACCAGCCTTTAACTGTGAGCCCTCGGGCAATAGGTCAAAATAACGGCAGATATCACTGCCGGTTTCAAACGGTTGACTGCGCAGGTAATCGAATTGTTCGCTAACCAGGCTGTGCAGCAGGTTAAGGTAGGCTGTTATCCGCTTTGCCCGGCTATCTGTTACTTTTTTGGAGATAGGGATAAATGGCCTTTCATTTTCTAACGAGTGATATTCGCGCATGCGTTCTATCAGTTCATCGTCTACAATGGATAGTACGGAAGCTATGCCGTAACGGGCAACTTTAAGCGGGGTATCAATAGAATAACCCAAACCTAAAACGGGAATATGAAAAGTATGGCTCATGATAAATAACAATAGATGAGGAAACGGCTTTTATCAGTCGTTTCAATTTTCAAAACTATGGGGTTCTCCTGCTTGTAAAACTGATGAAGATCATATTTTGAGGTATTAATGGTCACTCTTTGCAGACACGGAACTCCGCAGCTTTGAGCATTAAAATTCAAAAGATGACCCAAAATACCATCATGGAGAAAATTGCCTGCTACCATTGCGGCGATGATTGTTTAACAACAGCTTATGTTATGTCGGAGAAAAACTTCTGTTGTAATGGCTGTAGAACCGTTTTCGAAATATTGTCGGCCAGTAAAATGGCTAACTATTATAGTTATAATGACCATCCTGGTGCTACAAGGGCACGTACAGACAAACGCTTTGACTATTTAGGTTCGGAAGATATTATCAATGAACTGGTAGATTATACGGATAGCCAGATTACTATAGTAACTTTTTATATCCCGCACATACATTGCAGTTCCTGTCTTTGGCTGCTGGAACAGCTGAACAGCATTAACCCAGCTATTCATTACAGCCGGGTTGATTTTTTAAAAAAACAGTTGAATATCCGGTTTGATCATCAAAAGATCAGCTTACAGCAAGTGGTGGAGCTATTGTATGATGTAGGGTACGAACCGCTCATCAGTTTGCAGGATATCATCAAAAAACAAAACGGGTTAAGTAAGGATAACCTTGTACAGAAGATTGCCGTTGCCGGCTTTTGCTTTGGTAATGTGATGTTGCTTAGCTTCCCGGAGTATTTTGGGTTATCTGATTATGAAACTACATTTAAACATTTTTTTGGCTGGCTGAACATCCTGTTTATTCTGCCAGTTGTTTTTTATAGCGGCCGTGGATATTTTATCGCTGCCTGGCAAAATCTGAAGAAAAAAGTATTTGGCATTGATTTTCCTCTGGCATTGGGTATAGCCGTATTATTTATCCGTACCTGTCTTGAAGTTATCACCCATAGCGGTGCCGGTTTCGCGGATACGCTTTGTGGGCTGGTTTTCTTTTTACTGGTAGGCAAACTGGTGCAGAAGAAAACATATCACCACATTTCTTTCGAGCGGGATTACCGGTCATTTTTCCCGGTAGCGGTTCATGTTATCGAGGATAGCCTGAACAAACCCATTCCGCTTGCACAATTAAAAACAGGCCACCGGATACTCATTCGCCATAACGAGATTATACCGGCCGATGCCATTTTATTAAAAGGAGAGGCCCTGATTGATTTTAGCTTTGTAACCGGCGAGAGTATACCCATAAAGAAAACGCTGGGCGAGGTCATTTACGCAGGAGGCCGGCAAACCGGTGAGGCGATTGAACTGGAAGTGGTTAAACCGGTATATCAAAGCTACCTAACCCAACTGTGGAACAATGAGGCATTCACCCGGCAAAAGGATAACCGGATGCAAACTTTTAACGAAAAGGTAAGCCGATATTTTACCATTGTACTGCTGGCTATCGCTTTTGGCTCTCTGCTTTTCTGGCTGCCAACAGATGTAAGGCGTGGCTTTGCCGCTTTCACAGCTGTATTGATAGTGGCCTGCCCGTGCGCGCTGGCTTTAAGTACCCCTTTTACCATGTCGGCGGCGCTCTCCATATTTGACCGTAATCTTTTTTATCTCAAAAACGTAGCTGTGGTAGAACAAATGGCAGCCATTGATACCATTGTTTTTGATAAGACAGGCACTATCACGACAGGAAGTGGCAAAGAGATTAAAATAGATGGGTTATTATCAGCAAAAGAGCAATTACTTATTTATAGCGCCTGTATCAATTCAACGCATCCCTTAAGCCGGATGATTTGCCAGTACCTGGGTAACCAGCAACGCCTGGCGATTACCAGGTATATCGAGATTCCTAACCTGGGTATCCTGGCAACCATTGACGGGCACCGATTACGCATAGGTAGCTCAAAATTGGTTTTGGGCTATAAAGAAATAGAAGACAGGGTAAGCAAAGTTTACCTGATGCTGGATGAGGAACTGATTGGCTTTTTTGAATTTACGCATCAGTACCGGGATGGCATGGATAATATAGAAAATCTCGAACCAGCCTATCGTACGTTTTTGCTATCGGGCGATCAGGACCATGAGCGGGAAGAACTTATCGGTTTTTTTAAAGCGCGGGATAGCATGCTTTTCAACCAGTCGCCGCAAAGCAAGCTGGACTTTGTACAGGCACTGCAACAGCAGGGCAGGCAGGTAATGATGATGGGCGACGGGCTTAACGATGCCGGGGCTTTAAAACAAAGCGATCTGGGCATTGCCATTACGGATGACGTGAATAACTTTTCGCCGGGCAGTGATGCCATTATGGATGGCAGATCCTTTCATAAACTGCCCGCATTTCTGCGGTTTTCTAAAGATACCATCAATATTATCCGTTTTTCATTTTTGATATCGCTTACGTATAACCTTATCGGGCTCAGTTATGCTGTTACTGGCAGGCTTTCACCCTTAACAGCGGCTATTTTGATGCCTTTAAGCACGGTAACCATCATCTCTTTCACCAGCCTGGCTACGCATTTTGCCGCCAGGAAAAGAAAACTGGCATGAGCATTATTTACTTCCTGATCGGTTGCAGCGTATTGCTGGCCCTACTTTTTTTAGCCGCCTTTTTCTGGGCGCAGCGCAGCGGGCAAAATGATGACCTCTATACACCATCTATGCGCATCCTGCTGGATGATGAAGAAGAACCACCTGCAGAAAAGTGACCCCTATCATTTATTAGGGCAACACTTATCATTCTTCACCAGCCCTGTGCCGTCTAATTTTACCATATCATAAAAACAACTATGCAGCCCGAAAAATTTTACTACGATAATAAGATAGTCCGCGATTTTGGTATTGCTACCGTTATCTGGGGGATAATAGGAATGACGGTAGGCCTTATCATCGCCATACAGTTGTATGCCCCCGGCATGAACATGAATAACCAGTATACCACCTATGGCCGTATCCGTCCATTGCATACCAACGCGGTGATCTTTGCCTTTGTGGGTAATGCCATTTTTATGGGTGTTTATTATTCACTGCAACGCCTTTTAAAAGCGCGTATGTACAGCGATTGGCTGAGCAAGATCCATTTCTGGGGCTGGCAGCTGATCATTCTATCCGCAGTGATCACCTTACCCCTGGGCTTCACCACCTCTCATGAATATGCCGAGTTGGAATGGCCTATTGATATCGCCATTACCCTCATCTGGGTGGTATTCGGTGTAAATATGTTCGGTACAATATTTAAACGCCGCGAACGGCATTTGTATGTAGCCATCTGGTTCTATATCGCCACGTTTGTTACTATAGCAGTTTTGCACATCGTTAACTCTATGGAGCTACCGGTATCTGGCTGGAAAAGTTACTATATCTACGCAGGAGTACAGGACGCGCTGGTTCAATGGTGGTATGGGCATAATGCCGTAGCTTTTTTCCTGACAACACCTTATTTGGGTATGATGTATTACTTTCTGCCTAAAATGGCTAACCGGCCGATATATTCGTACAAGTTAAGTATTCTGCATTTTTGGGCGCTTATATTTATTTATATATGGGCAGGCCCACACCATTTGTTATATACTACTTTACCGGGCTGGGCACAATCGTTGGGTATAGCGTTTTCCATTATGCTGATAGCGCCAAGCTGGGGAGGTATGATCAATGGACTATTAACCCTGCGCGGCGCCTGGGATAAGGTACGTGATGACGTGGTATTGAAATTTATGGTAGTTGGCTTAACAGCCTACGGCATGGCCACTTTTGAAGGTCCTATGTTATCATTAAAGCAGGTAAACGGTTTTGCCCACTTTAGCGACTGGATCATCGCCCATGTTCACGTAGGTGCATTAGGCTGGAATGGTTTTTTAACCTTCGCTATCCTGTACTGGGTTATTCCCCGCATCTATAAAACAGAATTGTTCTCCAAAAAACTATCAGCCTTCCATTTCTGGATAGGTACGCTGGGGATATTATTTTATGCTATCCCTTTGTATTGGGCGGGTTTTACCCAAAGCCTGATGCTGAAGGAATTTACTGCAGAAGGCATGCTGAAGTACCCCAACTTTTTGGAAAGCACCCTGCAGATATTGCCTATGCACATGATGCGTTCTGCAGGCGGTGCCATGTACCTGCTGGGGGTTATTGTGATGGCCTATAATTTGGCCCGCACCATGATGCAAGGTAGTTTGATGGCTAATGAAGCTGCGCAGGCTATGCCATTGGCGCCGGCAAACACCGTAGTAAAAGAAAATAGCTGGCACCGCACGCTTGAACGTAAACCTATCCAGATGATGATAGCCGCGTTGCTGGTGATCCTGGTGGGCACATTTATAGAGATGATGCCAACACTCACCATCAAATCCAACATCCCCACCATTGCCAGTGTAAAACCTTATACGCCATTGGAATTACAGGGACGTGATCTTTATATCAGAGAAGGATGTGTTAATTGCCATTCGCAAACAGTAAGGCCATTCCGGTCAGAAACCGAGCGGTATGGCGAATACAGCAAGGCCGGTGAATTTGTATACGATCACCCGTTTTTATGGGGATCAAAGCGCACCGGGCCGGATTTGGCCAGGGAGGGTGAAAAGTACGGCAACGCCTGGCAGTATAATCACCTGATGGACCCAAGGCTGATGTCGCCGGGCAGTATCATGCCTAATTACGACTGGCTGATCTCACAAACGCTGGATACCACAACTACCCGGTCAAAGATCAATGCTATGCGTGCGCTGGGTGTGCCTTATGCACCTGGCTATGAAAACAATGCAAACCAGGATCTGGATAAACAGGCCAAAGGGATCTCTGATAACCTGGCCAAAGACCATATTAAGGTAAAAAGCAATAAAGAGATCATCGCCATCATCGCTTACCTGCAACGGTTAGGTGTTGACATCAAAGCCAATAAAACCGCTAATAAATAATCTTATCATGTTTAAACAATTCACAGAAAACATCACCGCCAGTCAGGGATACCTGCTTATATCCTTAGGTATATTCTTTTTATTTTTTGTTGTAGTAACCATTATGCTCATCAGACTGCGTAAGGAGCACGTTAAACACATGAGTGATATGCCTCTGCATGACGGGATCAAAGAACCTCAAAAACATAAGAAATTATGAAGTACTGCCGTATAATTTTAATATTTTACCTGATAACGATAACCGGCACCGCATCGGCTGATAACCTGATTGCAGGTGATGTACAGAATTACCTTGCCTATGGCGCTATCGTAACCATGCTGTTGCTTATTATAATTGCCATGCTGGTACTCGTACGCACGTTCAATGTACTCACCAGGCTTGTTTTAAAGGCCGAAGGTTATACAAACGCGCAGATCAGCGCCGAAATGCATCCACCTAAAAAAGAGAAAAAGCCGAAAGGGGAGGTGTGGAATAAACTGCTTTCGCTAAGGCCGATGGCAGAGGAAAAGGAATTGTTGATAGCGCATGATTATGACGGTATTCAGGAATTGAATAACCCTATTCCCGGCTGGTTCATGTACCTGTTTTATGCTTCAATTATTTTCGCAGTGGGTTACATGTTTAATTATCAGGTTTTTCACACCGGCCAGTTTCAATACGAAGAATACAAAACAGAAATGGCGCAAGCAGCTATCGCTAAAAAACTGTACCTGAGCAAGGCTGCCAACCAGGTAGATGAAAATACGGTAAAACTTGTTCATGATCCGGAGATATTAAAAGCCGGACAGGTGATCTTTGCGCAAAATTGCCAGGCCTGCCATGGCGAACACGCGCAAGGTAGTGTGGGGCCAAACCTTACAGATGATTTCTGGCTGCATGGCAGCAAGATCAATGATCTGTTTAAAACCATCAAATATGGTGTACTGGCCAAAGGGATGCCTACCTGGGAAAAACAATTATCGCCAACACAAATAGCTGATGTAGCCAATTATGTAAAATCATTACATGGCACTAAGCCTGCCGGAGCAAAAGAGCCACAAGGCACTAAAGAAACAGCGGCAAATGACCAGCTGGCCTCAATCAAATAATTATGGACGGATTACTGGCGGGAAAGGAAACAGGAGAACGGAAGTGGATGTACCCGCTGCTGCGCAAAGGTGTTTTATATAAATGGCGCAGTTGGGTAAGCTATTTTTACCTTGTCATTTTTTTTGCCGGTCCGTTTATACGGATCAACGGTCAGCCTTTGCTGTTGCTCAATTTTATGGACCGGCAGTTTGTAATACTTGGGCAGGTTTTCTGGCCGCAGGATATCTTTCTGTTCGTGCTGGCTACATTGGTTTTCCTGGTTTGCGTGGTACTGTTCACCATTGTTTTCGGGCGTATCTTTTGCGGGTGGATATGCCCGCAAACCATTTTTATGGAGATGGTTTTTCGAAAGATAGAGTTCTGGATAGGAGGGGATGCCGGGAAACGCAGAGCATTAGATGCAAAACCCTGGGATAAGGAGAAAATATGTAAGAAAACGGGCAAGCATTTGTTGTTCCTCTTTTTTTCTTTCCTCATCGCTAATACCTTTTTGGCTTACCTTATCGGGAGCGAAAGCCTGTTAAAGATCATTACAGAACCACTCACCTTGCATTGGTCGGGTTTTATCAGTATTTGGGTGTTTACTATCCTCTTTTATTTGGTGTATAGCCAGATGCGTGAATTGGTATGTACCGTCATTTGCCCATATGGTCGCTTGCAGGGTGTGTTGCTTGACCAAAATACACTGGTGGTGGCTTATGATAGTGTACGTGGCGATCCCCGCGGAAAATTATCCAGGGATGCGGAACTTAACACTTCCAAAGGCGATTGTGTGGATTGTGGCTTGTGCGTATCCGTTTGCCCAACAGGTATCGATATTCGAAATGGCACACAGATGGAATGCATCAACTGCACAGCCTGTATTGATGTTTGTAATGAGGTGATGGTCAAAATAAAAAAGCCGGTTAACCTGGTTGGCTTTTATTCAGAAAATATGATCCAAAACCAGGTGAGGCCCACATTTACCGGCAGGATGAAGGCATACACGGTTATAATTACCTTATTAATTACGGTGCTCTGCTATTTTATATTTAGCCRCAGTGATTTAAATATGACGGTGATGCGCGGCGCGGGAATGCTTTATCAGGAACAACCTGGGGGCTATATCAGTAATATATATAACGCCGAAATTATTAATAAAACCAAGGCGAATAAACTCATAACCATACAGCCGGTTGATCCTGCTGTTAAAGTGAAGTATATACAAGCACCGGGCACTATCATTGGGGGTACAGCTGCCAAAGCAGTGTTTTTTATACTGGTTCCGGCTGGTAAAATACATTCAGCAAAAACAACAATCAGCTTACAACTGATCCAAAACCATAAAGTTATGCAAACGCTAACTACCGCGTTTGTAGGGCCAGTAAACGATTAATATGATGAACTGGGGAAAAGGAATTATTGGAGGAATGGTGCTTTTTATGATATATATAATCAGCATGTGTGTTTGTATGTTTATGGCACCCGATGACGGATATGATCACCAATATTATGAAAAGGGCCTCAATTTCAATAAGGATTATAATAAAGAGCAGCAGGTTCAACGGGATCATGCCCAGCCGTTAATTGAAGTTGCAGGGAAAACAGTAAACATCGCATTTAGTAAACCGGCATCCGGCACTATCAAATTTATAAGACCGGCAAATGCAGCATTGGACAATGTTATTAAACTGGATAGCATAAGGGGAAAGCGCATGAGCATCCCCGTTCAGAATATGGTTATTGGCAGGTGGCAATTGGTACTGAACTGGGAAAGTAACCACAAAGCATACCTCTATCAACAGGAGATCTATATCAAATGAGCAACAATAGCATCGCTTTTTTTATCGGCTTATTTGGCAGTGTGCATTGTATAGGCATGTGCGGGCCACTTGCGCTGGCTATTCCGTCCTTCCAAACCAAATGGTGGCTAATAGTGAGCGATAAACTGCTGTATAATATGGGCCGTGTTATTACTTATTCTTTTTTGGGGTTATTGATTGGTTTATTAGGAAAGCAACTATGGCTTGCCGGCCTGCAGCAGGGCGTAAGCTTTTTAAGTGGCTTGTTTATTATGATGGCTGGCCTGTCGCGTTTATTCAAGATAAGGTTTTCAAAAAATCCGGGCGCAGCTAAACTATTATCGCCGGTTGCCCGATTGTTAAATTATGCGCTTAATCATAAAGCCGGTCATTTAATAGTTGGCATACTGAATGGGTTTTTGCCATGCGGCTTTGTTTATCTGGCATTGGTTGGCGCAATTAACACAAGATCGCCTGTATTGGCTGCACAATATATGTTTTGGTTTGGAATGGGCACCTTTCCGCTTATGCTGCTGGCTACTATTAGCTCCGGTTTTGTCGGTCCGGTTATCCGCCGACGCATCAACCGTACTATGCCATACCTGATGGTTTGCCTGGGCTTTTGGTTCGTCCTCCGGGGGATGAATTTAAATGTCCCATACCTGAGTCCGAAGATCCAATCATCGGGTATCAGCGTTTGTCATTAATAACCCCCAATTGGTATGTTAAGGCACCTGGGCACCAAACGGACTTACGGACATAATGTTAAACTGGCTTCGTTGCTGGGTTTAACTGTCGGGTTTGTTAACGCTGCCGGTTTTTTGGGTTTTGCGATTTTAACAACCAATGTTACCGGACATGCCGCGCTCTTTGCCGAACGGATTGCCTTACAGGATTGGAAAGTCGCGCGGGTAATAGCTTTGTGGATGTTTTTATTTTTAGCCGGCGCTTTTATCTGCGGTTTAATAGTAGCGCGTATTGGCCGTAACCAACGTTTTTCCTATGTTGTTCCTATTTTTATCGAGATAGCCATATTATTAACAGTAGCCTTACTGGGTTACCGTTAAGATCATAGCCTGGTAGCTAAAGAAGTGTTTGCAGGTAGTTTGCTTTTTGCTATGGGCCTGCAAAACTCGCAGGTATCTATGGTTTCCGGGTCGGTTGTCAGAACAACCCATCTGACAGGTACTTTTACAGATCTGGGGATAGAGCTGGCGCAGTTCCTTCAAAAAAAGCCTGATGATCGGGCAGCCCTTGTATCCCGGATCAAGCTGAGGTCGGCCATCATTTTATTTTTTATGTGCGGCGCCTTAGGCGGGGCTTATCTGTTTCGTTTGATGAGGTTTTACGCATTCTTTATACCTGTGTCCTTATTGATCTATATTTTAATATACGATGTTTTCCGGATAGCTGTTAAACGTTATTACCAGCAATTACAGCATCCGTTTAAGGGTGAAAAGTGATGAAGATCAGTTTTTAGATAGATGCCCATCATGGTTTAAAATGGCTTTCCTAAGCATCTTTGATCTATTAAAACATATCAATCATGGCAACTTTAAAATTAAACACCCCAACCTGGACAGCAGCAACAACTGATCAAAACAACAATACAACTTTATGGAACAAATGGCTGGTCATAGCAGATAGTCAGGCCCCTAATAAAACCATGTGGTTCCTGGTTTCCCTGATAATGCAGGGTGTACTTTTTTTGCCAATCCCCGCTGTTTTGATGTATTATTTTGATGCATCCATCGTTATGCTGGGTATTACCATGGTTTTATTCTTTGCCAATATCATTGCCGGCATGGGCGGTTCTGGTATCAGAACCGTATTATCTTTCTTTGCAGCCAGTGTAATTATACACCTGGCTATGCTGGCTGTTTTTATATTATAATTCAACGTACGCCTAACAAAAACATATGCTACCTAAAACAATGAAAGCAGCGGTGATCCATGAATTTGGACAAGCGCTGCATATCGAAGAAATGCTGGTGAAAGAACCGGGCGAAAATCAAATAGTGGTGAAGGTGATAGCCTGCGGCGTATGCCATACGGATCTGCACGCCTGCCAGGGCGACTGGCCCGCGAAGCCGAAGCTGCCGCTAATACCGGGGCACGAGGCTTTAGGCTATGTAGTTGCTTTAGGCCGGGGTGTTAAAAATGTAAAAGAGGGAGATATTGTGGGTGTGCCCTGGCTTTTCAGCGCCTGTGGTTGTTGCGAGTTTTGCATCACCGGGTGGGAAACCCTTTGCGATACGCAGCAAAACGGCGGGTATAGCGTGGATGGTGGCTTTGCAGAATATGTTACCGCAGATGCACGGTATGTGGCGCATTTTCCGGCCAATATCAACTTTACCCAAATGGCGCCCATCATTTGCGCCGGTGTTACAGTTTATAAAGGGATAAAAGAGACAGAAGCTAAACCTGGCGAATGGATTGCCATATCGGGTATTGGTGGTTTAGGACATCTGGCTGTTCAATATGCTAAGGCGATGGGTTTGCATGTGGCCGCTATTGATATAGCCGATGACAAATTAAACCTGGCTAAAAGTTTGGGCGCCGACTTAACGGTTAACGCGCTGGAACAGGATCCGGGTGAATTTTTAAAGAAAGAAACAGGTGGTATGCATGGGGTATTGGTAACGGCGGTTTCGCCTATTGCTTTTAAACAAGGTATATCGGCATTAAGGCGCAAGGGAACTATCGCTTTAAACGGCTTGCCAAAAGGCGGTTTCGATCTGCCGATATTTGATACCGTGATCAACCGTTACACAGTCCGCGGTTCCATTGTAGGTACGCGTAAAGACATGCAGGAAGCAATTGATTTCGCGCTGGACGGGAAGGTAAAAGCAACCGTTCGCACTGCGAAACTTGAAGATATCAATTCGGTTTTTGATGAAATGAAGAAAGGGGATATCGAGGGACGCGTAGTATTAGAAATAGCCAGGCCTAATTAWATAAGCAACAATTATATACGATGAGAAGAGGAGAACTTAAACAAGTTCTCCTTTCTTTTTTAGATAGCCATGCTGAACAACTGCATGGCCGGCTTATCAGCCCATAACCTGGCATCGAGTGCCATGCTAATGTTTCTTAAAAAACCTTTACCCAAGGCCGTTACTTTTAATCCCCAGGAATTAAGTTCAATCAATCCGTCATCGGCCAAAGGCTGTAAACGATCTATACCGGCAAGTAGTGAAACACAGGGCTCCAGGTGATGGTTCCACGAGGTTTCACCTTTGCACATGATGTTTTGGATATGTTTACGTATCATCAGGTCGTCGGCAGTAAGTAAGTGCCCTTTAAATACGGGCAATCCTACTTGTTTTAACACCTGTAGGTATTCCTCCACATTTTTTGCATTCTGAGCGAAGGCATAGCCTGAATCGCTTATGGCAGATACCCCAAGCCCTATCAATAATTGCGTGTGTTGATTGGTATAACCCATGAAATTACGATAAAGCGTACCGTTTTTCAGGGCTGTGAAAAGCTCATCGCCGGGTAATGCAAAATGATCCATGCCTATCTCCGAATAACCGTAACTATTCAATAAAGCACGACCGGTTTCCTGTAACTTTTTTTTGGCCCCAGCATTTGGCAGGTCATTTTCTGTAAAACGGCGTTGACCCGGTTTTATCCAGGGTACGTGTGCATAGCTGTAAAAGGCTATCCTATCGGGCATCAGTTCGGCTACCTGTTGTATAGTAGCGGCTAAACCCTGCAAGGTTTGTAATGGAAGGCCGTAGATGAGATCATAATTAACAGATGTATAACCTATGCGGCGCGCCTGGCCGGTAACCACCTGCACCTGCGCGAAGCTTTGCTGGCGATTAATAATGAATTGGACCCCCGGGTCAAAATCCTGGATTCCCAGGCTTAACCGCCTAAATCCAAGATCATACAATACCTGTAAATGGTCAACAGTGGTATTGGCCGGATGCGCCTCAAAGCTAAATGCCGCATCGGGATGAAGATCTGTATGAAGAAGAATACCACTGATCAGTGTTTTTAAGTTTTCTGCACTAAAAAACGTTGGGGTGCCACCCCCAAGGTGAATCTCGCGGATGAGGGGTTTTTTGCCAAAAATGTTTTTATACATAGACCACTCTAATAACAGTGCTTTAATGTATGGCTCTTCAACGCGGTGGTTTTTAGTTATGCGGGTATTGCAGCCGCAATAAGTACATAAACTTTCGCAAAAGGGTAAATGAATATAAATGCTGATCCCTTCTGAATCATTACTTTCTTTGAATGACCGCTTAACGGTATGTTGCCATTCATTACTATTAAAAGCGGCAGTATCCCAGTAAGGCATTGTTGGGTAACTGGTATAGCGGGGCAATGCCACGTTGTATTTCGCCGCAAGGTTAATGTTTTCAGGAACAGGCATGGTATTTTAGTCTTTAATGGTGTCTTTGATAGCCCGGCAGTCTTTCTGGCATACGCAGGCTTTTCCTACGCACTTATCGAGCTGCCATAGATCGAGGTTTTTGATGGTCTGATCGGCTATTTCCTGCAATGCTTCTTTGGTTAAATACGCCTGGTGTGGTGTAATCAGCACATTGGGATAGTTCAACAAACTGTGTAGTAAAGGATCTTTGACCAGGTCGTCTTCATGATCTTCAAAAAACAAACCTTTTTCAAATTCATAAACATCAAGGCCGAGATAGCCTATTTTTCCACTTTTTAATCCCACTATGATATCTGTTGTTCTGATGAGCGCCCCTCTGGAGGTATTGATCAGCATTACACCACGCTTCATTTTGTCGACGGTTTCCCTTTTAATCAAGTGCTTCGTGGCAGCTGTAAGCGGTAAATGCAAAGAAATAATATCGGCAGTGGTTAATAACTCGTCAAAACTAACACATTCCACGTCATGCAGGTTTTTGGGAAAGTTTGGGTCGCAGGCAATTACGCTACATCCCAATCCATTAAATATTTTCGCGACTGCTTTGCCTGTATTACCCAGGCCAACAAGACCAACGGTTTTTCCGGCAAAATTAAAGCCGATCAGTTCATCGTTTCTGAAATCAAAGTGATGGCTATGCTGGTCTGCTGTAACCAGGTGACGGTTTAGCGCGAATGCCATAGCAACCGCGTGTTCGGCAATTGCCTGAGGCGAATAGGAGGGCACGTTGGCAAGTTTAATACCAAATTTGGCCGCCGCATCCTTATCTATATGATCGGTACCGGTAGAGCGGGTGACAATATATTTTACGCCTGATTTGGCCAGCTTTTCGATCACTGTTGCCGACACATCATCATTGGTAAATACGATAACTGCATCCTTACCATCAGCATAGATAGCGGTATCCAAACTTAGTGCATTGGATATCAGTGTGATGTCATGCTTTTTTTCGTTGGCTTTGGCCAGGTATTCTTTTTCAAAAGGTTTGATACTATAAGCTACCGCTTTCATCCTATTCTGTTTTATTAAACAAAACTATGGTTAAGGTGGCGTTTAGGGTATGCTTATCATCAGGCAAAAAAGTGATCTTGGTCAGTTCTTCATTTTAATGAGACGTTCAAGGCTCAGTATAGTAATTGTGCTGCCCTTTTTATCTACCAGCCCTTCATCCTTAAAATCTGCCAGCGAACGGCTTACCGTCTCGGTAGCCATTCCGGCCATTGCAGCCAGGTCTTCGCGGGATATCTTAAAGCTCATTTCTGCACTGTCCTGTTGCCGGTAAATGCGTAGAATGGCTTCAGCCATTTTTTTACGTACAGAATGATAAGCTAATTGCAACAGTTGTTCTTCTTTTTCACGAATATCATTTGCCAGTAGTTTGATGAATGCCCTGCCCACTTCCGGATACTGGTTTAATAATTCATCCAGTTGGTCCTTGGGGATCAGGCAAAGCTGGCAGTCTTCTAAAGCGGTGGCTGTATCCGCATAAGTTTCATTACTGAGAATGGCATGAATGCCCAGATAATCATCTGCAGCGTACATACCGGTCATGAGTTCCCTGCCGTCGCTAACTTGTTTTATGGTTTTTATCTTGCCACTCATCACCAGGTAAAGCCCATAACCTTTATCTCCTTCGTAATAAATTACCTGTCCTTTTTTAAATGGTCGTATTTTACGTTCCTGGATAATTTTTTTTAATTCGGCCAGACCATCGTTTTTGGCCACCAGTGTATGTAAGCGATCAAGGCTCTTACTGTACAACTGCTGTATACTATCTTGTTTTTTAAGCCTTGTTTCAATGGCGTTCAGCAGTTCCATATCATCAAAGGGCTTGGTAAGGTAATCATCGGCACCCATTTCCATACCTTTGCGCTGGTCGAGCCGTTCTGCTTTGGCGGTTAAGAAGATAAATGGTACCGTAGCCATCTCCGGATGCTTATTTAGCATAAAGAGTACGCCATAGCCATCCAGTTCAGGCATCATGATATCGCAAAGTATAATATCCGGGATGTTTTTCAGGGCGAGGTCGACACCCGTTTTACCGTTATCAGCTTCAAATACAGTATAACCGGCCAGCTGTAAAATCTCCGCGATGTTTTCACGGATATCATGGTTGTCTTCGATGATCAATACTTTTTTGCTCATAGGTTGGGGAATGAAATGGTAAATAAGGTGCCATGGTTCACATTACTTTTAAAATCAATGGTGCCATTCATCAGGCTGGCATAACGGGCCACAATATTTAAACCGAGGCCGGTTCCTGGAATGTTACCCGTGTTATGTGCCCTGAAAAAGGCTTCAAAAAGATGTTTCTGGTCTGCTTCGGGAATCCCGATGCCATTATCCTTAATGATGATGTGGCAGCCGGCTTCGTTGATCTCGGTATTAAACTCAATAAATGTGTTTTCCCCCGAATACTTGATCGCGTTGGCGATGAGGTTGATGATGCAATTTTTAAGGAGGCTGGCATCCAGATTTGCTATATGGCTGATACCGGTATGCTGATAAATGATGTTCTGGTTTTGTTTGGCCAGCATCTGCATTTCTTCGGTGATCTCCTCGGCTAGTTTAACCAGGTCAAATCGACTGAAGCTTGGTTCTACCCGTCCTGCTTCCAGTTTTTCCAGGGACAGAAAATCGTTAAGGATACCCGTTAGGTTGCCAACCGCGTGTTTGATGCGGGCAACGTGCTTGGTTATATTAGGGTTGTCAAAAGGCTGTGCGTATTTATCAATCAGGGATGCAGAAAGCTGCATCGCACTTAGCGGCGTACGAAATTCGTGCGAGGCCATAGATACAAAACGGCTTTTTAACTGGCCAAGTTCTTTTTCTTTTTCAAGTGAAAGGCTAACTTCTTCCTTTGCCTGGCTCAATGCTTCAAGCATGTGCTGAAGAGATTGTGTTCTTTCCATCACCAACTCTTCCAGGTGAGCTGCGTATTCCTTGAGTTGGTGCTCAGCTTCTTTTTCACGACTCAGGTCATGGATGAACCCCGCATAGATCTGTCGTCCTGAATATTTTACCTCGCTAACTCCAAGTCGAAACGGGAAACGTATGCCATCTTTTCTTAACCCGGTTACTTCGCGGCCAATACCAATAATATGGGCATGCCCGGTGCGCTGGTAGCGGTTTAAATATTCATCATGTTGCTGCTTATCGGGAGGTGGCATTAATACAGATACATTTTTACCTATTACTTCTTCCGGTGAATACTGGAATAGTTTACATGCAGCAGGATTGATCGATTCTATATTACCTCTTGCATCGATAGTAATAATACCATCAATTGCATTGTCAATTATCGCGCGTAAAAGGGCAGCATTCTCCATATATAGATTTGACCGAATGGCCATTGTTCAAATATCAGTATAAGCTATCATACAACAAGTAATTAGTTTCAAGCAGAAAAGTGACGAAGATCATTTTTTAACAAACCAGGGAATCTTTATGAAACAAAAGCCATCGCGGTTCCTTTAATAGGTAATATTCTTAACCCCTTTCCTATCAGCGGCCGCTGCCGCCAAATTACCCTGCTGCCATAATGAACGCCGGGATAATTAATGACGCTTATCATTTGTTACCGCAATTGCGGTCATTTTTAACCGGTAGCATGACCTGTAGTTTTGTTACCGGTACTAACGTCTTCTATTTACGCTCAATCTACATGCAAGAAAAACAATCCTCATATATTCTAAGCGTCAACTGTGGTTCGTCCAGCCTAAAGTTCAGTTTGTACCATTCCGGCTCATTACTGCCGGAATGTACAGGTAGTGTGAATGCTATTGGTAGCGCGGAAAGCAATTTCGATATCAGGAAAGGAGAACAATCTATTGAACATAAGGCAACAGGTTTTAAAGATCTGGATGCGGCTGTAAAGGCAGTTATCCGCTGGTTTAAAAACAGTGTGTATAAAAATTGCCTGCTTGCTATAGGTCATCGTTTGGTACAGGGCGGGCCGGATCACCGGGAACCAGAACTAATTACCGATAGGCTGCTGGAAATCTTACACCAATTCATTTACCTGGCGCCTAATCATTTGCCGGATGAGCTTAAAACGATCAAAACATTCCAATTCGCTTTCCCAGGATTGCCGCAGGTTGCTTGTTTCGATACCGCCTTTCATAAGAATATGCCCGATGAAGCCAAATATTACCCACTCCCTGCCAAATACAGGGAGCAAGGGCTATTACATTACGGTTTTCACGGACTTTCTTATGAATACATTATGCAGAAGCTGAAATCCGATATGGTAAAGATAAAAGCACAGAAAATCATTATTGCTCATTTGGGCAACGGAGCCAGCATGGCTGCAGTAAAATACGGAACCTGTATTGAAACAACCATGGGCTTAAGTCCGATAGGTGGATTGGTGATGGGCACCCGTTCCGGAGATCTCGATCCGGGTGTTATATTATTTCTGTTGAAACAAGGAGGACTTACCGTTACCCAATTGGATGAATTACTGAGTAAGGGTTCTGGGCTAAAGGCTATTGCGGGTAAAAGTGATGTTCAGGTCTTACTAAAAATGGAAGCTAAAGATCCCAAAGCTTTAGCTGCCATCACCATGTTTTGTTACCAGGCCCGAAAGTTTATAGGTTCACTCGCAGCGGCCATGGGAGGGCTGGATACGCTGGTTTTTACCGGGGGGATCGGCGAAAATTCTGCCATTATCCGCGAACGTATCTGCCTGGACCTGGGATTCCTGGGAATCAATCTCGATAAAAAATCAAATTATGATAACAAAAAAAATATTTCATTGGCAAGAAGCCGGGTAAATGTACTGGTGATGAAAACCAATGAAGAAGCAATGATTGCACAACATACACAAACAGCTATTAAATAATAATTATTATGGAAACCGAATTATCAAATATAGAAGTGGAGGAATTATCCCCTAAATTACTACAAAAGATACACGCCTATTGGCGCGCTGCAAATTACCTGTCAGTAGGGCAATTATATCTACGGCATAACCCGTTGCTTAAAGAGCCTCTGAAGCTGGAACATGTCAAAAACATGTTGCTGGGGCATTGGGGCACTACGCCCGGGCAAAATTTTATTTATACGCATCTTAATCGGATCATTAACAAATACGATTTGAATATGATCTATGTTTCCGGTCCCGGCCATGGTGGCCCTGCTGTAGTGGCCGGCACTTACCTGGAAGGTACATACACCGAAGTTTATCCCAATATTACCCAGGATGAGGATGGACTTAAAAAACTGTTCACCCAGTTTTCTTATCCCGGAGGAATCCCCAGTCATGCCTCACCGCAAACACCTGGATCCATACATGAAGGCGGAGAACTGGGTTACTCACTGAGCCATGCTTTTGGTGCGGTGCTGGATAACCCGGATCTGGTGGTGGCCTGTGTAGTTGGTGATGGCGAAGCTGAAACCGGGCCTTTAGCTACGGCCTGGCATTCCAATAAGTTCCTGAATCCGCGTACAGACGGAACGGTATTACCCATCTTACACCTGAATGGCTATAAGATTTCGAATCCCACTGTTCTGGCCCGCATTACCGAAGAAGAACTGGAACAGTTGTTTTGTGGTTATGGCTGGAACCCCATCTTTGTGGAAGGTGACGAACCGGAGAAGATGCACCGGGACATGGCAGCCGCTTTGGATTATGCGGTTGGCCGGATCAAACAAATAAAATATGACTCGGAGCATCCGAACAGCGATCGCCCACGCTGGCCGATGATTGTACTGCGGTCGCCCAAAGGTTGGACAGGGCCAAAGGAAGTGGACGGTTATAAAATTGAAGGTAATTTCAGGGCGCATCAGATCCCGCTGGCTGTCTCGGCATCCGCCCCACCTGAGCATTTGCAAATGCTGGAAGAATGGATGAAAAGCTATCACCCCGAAGAATTATTTGACGAACAAGGCAAACTGATCCCTGAACTGACCGAACTGGCACCGAAAGGTGACCGGAGGATGGGGGCCAACCCGCATACCAACGGAGGTAACTTATTGCGCGATCTGCGCCTGCCCAATTTCAGGGACTACGCCACCGTTGTGGAAAATCCCGGTGCTGATGGTGAAGGGGATACTTATGTGAGTGGTCGTTTCCTGCGGGATGTGATCAAAGAGAACCAGGAGAAGCGCAATTTCAGGATCTTCGGTCCGGATGAAACGGTATCTAACCGGCTGGATGTGGTATTTGAAGCAACCAACCGCCAATGGGATGCGCCCATAACCGAGCATGATGAGTTCCTGGCAGCTGATGGCAGCGTAATGGAGATGCTGAGTGAACACCAGTGCGAAGGCTGGCTGGAAGGTTACCTGCTTACCGGCAGGCACGGTTTGTTTAATTGTTATGAAGCTTTTATACATATCGTAGATTCTATGTTTAATCAGCATGCCAAATGGCTGAAAGCAAGTCTGGAACTACCCTGGCGCAAGCGGATCGCTTCTCTTAACATATTACTGACATCTACCGTATGGCGTCAGGACCATAATGGCTTTACCCACCAGGATCCCGGCTTCCTGGATCATGTGGTGAACAAAAAAGCTACCATTGTTAGGGTTTATTTACCGCCCGATGCCAATTGTCTGCTGTCGGTGATGGATCATTGCCTGCGCAGCTATCATTACGTGAACGTGATCGTGGCGGGCAAACACCCTGCACCGCAATGGCTCAACATGGAGCAGGCGGTAGAACATTGTACCCGCGGTATTGGCATCTGGGATTTTGCAAGTAACGACCAAGAGGCAGAGCCGGATGTAATCATGGCCTGCAGCGGTGATGTACCTACTTTAGAAACACTGGCTGCGGTATCTATTCTACGGGAACATCTACCCGAGTTAAAGATCAGGGTAGTTAACGTGGTAGATCTTTTTAAGCTGCAGAAAAGTACGGAACATACGCATGGCCTTACAGATAAGGATTATGACGCTTTATTTACTACCAATAAGCCGGTCGTATTCGCTTTTCACGGTTACCCATGGCTGGTACACCGTCTTACCTATAACCGGGCAAACAATGTGAATATGCATGTACGCGGCTATAAAGAGGAGGGAACCATCACCACGTCTTTTGATATGACGGTGCTGAACGAGATGGACAGGTTTCACCTGGTCATCGACGTGCTTGACCGCTTGCCACAAACCGGCAGCAAAGGGGTTTACCTGAAGCAGTTATTGATGGATAAATTGATTGAACACAAACATTATATCAATGCCAATGGCAAGGATATGCCCGAAATACTTAATTGGAAATGGAAACAATAGATATGGATATGCCTGTGAGACTGGAAAGACACAATTATGACTGCTATTATCGTGTTGACAGGAACGATACAACCGTGACCAGGGTTTCTACTAATGACTTTAAGCCGGGAAGGCACTTGTTAACTGGTTACGGAGATATTGTTTATACCTTACGACTGGAGTATGAACTATGTTATCAATGTGTCAGCCTGGTCGGTGCTATGGAAAAGGCCAAAGCATGGGCGCTGGTACATATAGAAAAATTAATTAAGAAAGGAGAAACAGGCCTTCCTGAATTATTGCAATACCGGAAAGATCATTATGAGGACCTGCACATTAATTTGGTAGATGCCAATATTCAACTGGTAGAACAGGAAATAGAGGCCGATAAGTATTTTAAATGGGTACCTTACCGGATAAATAATTAGACATGCTTACACAAAAAGAGATTTTTGGCTATGCGCCGAATGCGAAATATAAAACTTCAGTCGCTTATTTTTCTATGGAGTTCGCGATTGACCAGGCGCTTAAGATCTATAGTGGTGGGCTGGGGTTTTTATCGGGTTCGCATTTAAGGAGCGCTTATGAATTAAAGCAAAACCTGATAGGTATAGGTATGCTGTGGAAATACGGTTATTATGACCAGGGGAGAGATGGGAACGGGTTTATGAAGCCGGAGTTCATTGAAAAACAGTACTCCTTTTTAACCGATATCGGGATAACCTTTACAGTGCCGGTACACGATGCACCGGTACATGTTAAAGCCTGGTTACTAAGACCTGAAACATTTGGTTCAGCACCTTTATTCTTACTAAGTACAGATCTTCCGGAAAACGATGAGGTCTCCAGGTCAATCACACACAGTTTGTACGATTCCAACGAGGCAACCCGTATAGCCCAAACAATTGTGTTAGGTATTGGTGGCGCTATGCTGCTCGATAGCTTAGGTATCGAACCGGATGTTTATCATATGAACGAAGGGCATTCCGTTTCGCTTAATTTTTACCTGTATGCCAAATATAAGAGTTTGGATGAGGTGCGGAAAAGGGTAGTTTTTACTACCCATACGCCGGAATTAGCCGGTAATGAAGCACATGGTTATGGCTTGCTGAAAGAGATGTCGCTTTTTTACCACATGCAGGAGCATGAAGTAAAATCATTGTTGGGAATGGAAGGAGATTACTTCAATTATACGCTGGCAGCACTCAAATTTTCACGCAAAGCAAATGGTGTCTCGAAACTTCATGGCGAAGTGGCCCGGCAAATGTGGGGCAGTAACCCGGGTGTGTGCGATATCATTTCTATCACTAATGCCCAGAACAAAACCTACTGGCAGGACACATTGCTGGCGCAGGCGATTAGCGCCAAAGATAACGACGCAATCACCGTCAGGAAAAAAGTGATGAAACGAGCATTGTTTAAGGTAGTTGCCGATCAATGCGGGAAATTGTTTGACGAAAATGTGCTGACCATTGTATGGGCCAGGCGCTTTGCGGGATACAAGCGGGCCGACCTAATGATGCAGGACTGGGATAAGTTTATGAGTCTTGTAAATAACAAGAAATATCCGGTTCAGATCATCTGGGCGGGTAAACCCTATCCGGAAGACACAGGTGCTATCAGCTTGTTTAATCAGATCATAGCCCGTGCTAAACCTTTTGCCAATTGTGCCGTGCTTACTGGATATGAACTGGGTTTATCGGCTCTACTGAAAAAAGGATCAGATGTGTGGCTTAATACGCCAAGGATGTACCGGGAGGCCTCGGGCACCAGCGGGATGGCCGCTGCCATGAATGGGAGTATTAATCTGTCGTTGCCCGACGGCTGGGTGCCGGAGTTTGCCAGGGATAAAGAAAACTGTTTTTTGATTGAACCTGCATCAAGCGAGCTTTCTGTGGAAGAAAAGGATGGCCTGGAAAACAAAAGCCTGATGGCTACTTTGGAAAATACCATACTCCCAATGTATTATGGTAACCAAAAGCAATGGTTAAAGATTATGAAAAACGCGGCGGCTGATGTGTTGCCAAAGTTTGAATCAGCCCGGCTTGCTGATGAGTATTACACGCAAGTTTATCATGCTCCTATAGTTGTTTAGCGATGGATATGTGAGAAACTGATGTACGTCATATTTCATACTGATACCAGTCATTTTTAATGAGGTGCTAATGTGATAAGTTTACTAAGTATTCAACTTATATACAAATACTTATGAAAACTATCCTTGTTATTAATGATTTTTTCTCAGCCTCTCATCCGGCAGCTTTGCTGGCATTTTCCATAGCTCAGCAAACAGGCGCTCATTTGCTGCTGGCAAATATAAAGCCGGTTAGTGAAAAGCTTCCTGTTAACACCTATGCCCATGTGCCCATGAATGTCCCCGGTGTACTTGTAACGGAACCAGTAGACAGCTTGTTGGAGGAATTGAATAGGATAAATTATCCTGATCAACCTTTTAAACCGGATATTCGGGTATTGCCTGAGGCAACATACACGGAGGCAGATATCACGGCGTTGATCAATACACGTGGTGTATGGATGGTGGTTAGCGACATTCAAGGCTATGGCGCTTTTGGTAAATTGAACCTTCAGGCTATTCTAAACAATATCCAATGCCCTTTAATGCTGATTCCCGAAAACTTCGACCAGAAAAGCTTCGACCACATTGTTTATACTGCCGACCTCCGTTATTGCAGGATAGAGATACTCCGTTATTTGATAGCGTTGGCCAAACCATATCAGGCGTCGCTTCTGATAGCACATTTATCTGCCAGTGGCTTGCCGCATCTGGATGATAATTATGCTGAAATGATTTTTAAAGAAAGTATTTATCCCTTGCTTGGGTATCCGCAACTTAATTATCAAAATATCAGGGAAAGAGATATGAATAAAGCGGTCGATGTTTTAGTCAACGGAATGGATACCGATCTGTTGGTGTTAGAAAACCACCGGTTTCATTTTGAAGAAATCTTCGGCACGTCTATTCCTGATCGCTTGCCATCACACCTTATGCTTCCGATATTGATTTTTCCTTATTAAGAAGATATATTTCACGGGTTAATACATAAATTATAAAAAATCAAATATGGAAACTATAGATCAAGATATAGATGCGGCTATGCAGGATTACACCATCGTGAATCAATGGGCCGCTGATAATACATTTTTTCGAATCGAAACCGTTTTTCTGCATCACCTGCTGAATGATCTCATTGCCCGATGCCTCGAAATAGACCAAATTAAAAAAATTAGACAGATTAAGATAGACCTGTATCAGCTGGAAGCACACGAGCAGCATATAGATGGAATCCTGAAACAGCAAATGAAAAACCTTGCCGAAAAGGCTAAAGGTACCTATACTTTGATTGATATAGATATTGTTGCTAAACACAAACAGTTAGAGAAATTAATGGCAGGTCTTACCCTGGAATATCGTGCCTTTAAGCAAATATTATTCGCGCTTTCAAAAGAAGAAATGAAAAAGAGGGTTTAATTAAGTTTACTGATATCATCAGCAACTGCCAGATTAAAAGCTATGCAGGAAATAGCTAATATATACCATTTCAATAAAGGCTGCACAAGCCTCTGTAAATTACATGCCTTATCCATCATCGCTCTTAGATACAGCCAATTATCGACGCATCTATTTAAATAATAATTAAAATATTTTATTTATTTTTAAATAAATAAACTTTTAGGTTTTTATTCCGTAATAGTGTATCTAATCTATTTAAGATAACAATGCTATTTAAACTATAAAAGGATAGCCTTAAATAGTTTAAAACCTATCCTTTGATCTAAAATCTGTAATAACCTTAAATACAGAAATAGATATTCTGCCATTTCAATTATGAAAAAGATATTTATCTCTGTTCTCTTCGTTTTTATTGTTTTCCGACTGAGCGCATATACAGGAGATAATCACAAATTTTCAACTTCAAAAAGCCCCATTACTTCTTCTAAAAATATTGGTATAAAAGGTAACAGGCTAATCGCAACTACGGTTGTGCCCGACCTTGGTTCAGCAGCAAGTTTTGCTCTATTTACCGTTGCCGGCGCGGTAGGTAATACAGGAATTTCAAATATCACTGGTAATATAGGTGCAAATGTTGGCGCCATAACCGGGTTTGGAGCCTCCATTGTCACGGGTGCTATCTATAACGCTAATAGCGTAACGGCACAATGTGCTGCAGATTTAATATCAGCATATAACCAATTAAGCGCTATTACTTCAACGGCTGCACATGCTGCCGTTTTTGGAAATGGCGAAACACTTTATACAGGAGTTTATACCGTTGGCGCCGCCGGATCGGCGGCGGGGGTATTAACATTGGATGCCCAGGGAGACGCGAATGCAGTGTTTATTTTTAAGATAGGTGGCGCGTTTACTACGGGTGCCAGTACAACCGTTATACTAACCAATGGAGCTTCGGCAAAAAATGTGTTTTGGGTTGCTGAGGGTGCTATAGCTATGGCCGCATCCACTACTATGAAAGGAACATTAATTGCAAATAACGATGCAATTTCCATGGGTGCCGGTGGATCCCTCGAAGGAAGAATGTTTTCGACAACGGGGGCTGTATCCGTTTATGGGAATAATATATACATACCGGGCAGTAGTGGTATTGGATGGATAGGTTTCTTTAGCAATAACTGGAATACTGCAGCAAACTGGGCTGGCAATGTAGTGCCAACCAGCTCAGATCAAGCCTTTATTGGTGTAAATCAAGCTTTTTTTAATTTCCCAAATATCCCGGCATCCTCCGGTACGGTTAATGTTGGTTCTATAAAATTTGGTACCCTGGGGCTTAAGGCGGCCGGAGTGGTTGTAAATGCCGGCAGTACTTTAAATGTATTGGGAGCAATCATCTACCAAAGCGATGCAGGTTCTGCTTTGAATTATACCTGTACACTTTCGGGCGTGGGTACTGTTAAAGCAAACAGCATAGCTATTATTGCTAACACTCCCATACTTTTAAGTCCTTATACCCAAATATTCGCTTCATCGGTCACCAATTTAAATGTTGATGACAATATTACGCTTACTTCAACAGTGACAGGCGGATATGTTCTTAACTCAACCTTTAACGTTACCGGAGGCACAACATTAGTTAACGGTATCATATTAACCAGCAATGCTGCCGGCAATACTTCAACTTTTACAGTAACACCTACAACAATAGCCACCTTACAAATAGCAAACAATGCAGCATTATCAGGCTTGTCGGCCTTGGGTATCAATGTTATAACCTTTAAAAATCCAGGGGCAACTGTCGAATATTCGGGAGCGGCCCAAATTGTTTATAATGATGCGGCTATTACCGGTTTAAGTACGGGGGTAAATTATCAAAATATAAAATTTTCTGGTACAGGTTTAAAAACTTTATCAGTCGGAAATTTAAATGTTGCCGGCAATTTTACCAATGCACTAACCAATGATGTCAGTAATAATTTAAACCTGCTTAACAATACCGTAAAATTTAATGGTACAACCCAAAGCCTGGCAGGGGGTACAGGCCTGGGCACAATATTTAATAATGTAGCATTTAGCGGTGCCGGCACTAAAAACATGGTAAGCGGTAATTTTTATGTGGGTAGTTTGGGCGTTTTAACCATGAGTGGGAATAGCCCCAGCACCATTTTAAATGCTGGTGGATTTTTAACTTTAAATTCAGATGCTCTGGGTTCTGCCTCAATTGCCCCTATTCTAACCGGCCCGGGTATAACTGGTAATGTAAATGTTCAGCGATATTTTAAAGCACAGGCCAGTGGCGCCACCGCCGATAATACACGCAATTACAGGTTACTTTCCTCGCCAGTAAATAGTGGATCGGGGGCTTGTTCGCTAAGCTATCTTAATACCAACTCCGGAAATTTAACGGGCATATTTGTATCAGGACCAACCGGGCCAGCTGGTGGTTTTACGGTTACCAATGCCACTCCCACCATTTACCTTCACAATGAAAGTTTAACCACAAGCACATCTTCATTTAGTGGTGGAAATTTCAAGGGTCTCACCAATATTTCAGGGAACACATTAACTTATTATAATAGCAGCGGCACAGCTACTGCCAATACTACCCTGCCTGTAGGTAATGGTTTTTTACTTTATTACGTTGGTAATAATATTAATAATGTTACATCGGCAACCGCCCTCAACAAGCAATATAGGCTCGGCGGCTCTTACATAGCGCCTGATGCTGCGACTTCAACAGCAACCGGAGTGCTTAATCAAGGGGCAATAGCTGTAAAATTATGGTGGAATGGCGGTACTGTTTTAAGTGATGCCAAAACCGGGTATAACCTTATTGGTAATCCTTATGCATCAACTATTGACTGGGACCAGTATTCGGCAGGTACCAATACTGCCGGAATTTACGCTCCCTTAGTATCGCCAACAATGTATGTGTTCAATTATTCCAACAAAAACTATGGCAGTTACCTGGCAGGTACACCAGGAGGAACAGGTACCAATAACGCCAGCAGATACATAGCCAGCTCACAGGGTTTTTTTATCATGGCCAGCGCATCAAGCGGCGCTTCGCTCACCTTTAATGAAACGGCTAAAACGGTTGTTCAACCCACTAATTCATTGCTCTTGTTTAAGAGCCTGGCTGCTCCAACAGCACTCAACCAGCTAATGAGGATCAAATTATCTAAAGATGCCGTCAATACAGATGATATCATGATACTTTTTGAGCCTGACTCTAAAAATGAATACGAGCCATACCATGATGCGGATAGGTTAAGTGGAATAGGTAATATTACCACCCTGGCAAGCTATGGCTATGATAGCGAGGTTTTACTTGCTATAAACCGCATGCGCAGTATTGATGCAGCTACGCGGGTAAAACTTTACGTGAACATCAGTAAATCAGTAGGTGTGGATACTTTATCAGCATCCGGGTTAAATTCCCTTGATCCTCGTTTTGATATATATCTTATTGATCACTATAAAAAGGACTCATTAATGATTAGCCGGTATCCCCAATACCTGTTTAATATAATCGATGCTGATCCATCAAGCTTTGGGGCCAATCGCTTTGAAATAGTTTTTCACAAAAAGAGCAGTCTTAATTATAAGCTGTTAGGCTTCACCGCCTCACCTGTTGCAAAAGGGGTTCTTTTAACCTGGAGAACCCAGAATGAGAGTAATTTAACCGGATTTAGTATTGAACGCAAGGATGGTTCAACGCAATTTGTAGCGTTAAACCAGATGCAAAGTAACGGCAGCGGTATCTATACATATATTGACAGCGCCCCGCTAGCCGGTGTTAGTTATTACCGGTTAAAGCAAATTGATGCATTTGATATGATATCCTACAGCAAAATAATAGCCGTAAATAAAATCAACATCAGTTCTGAAATTTTAACGCTATATCCTAATCCAGCTACATCCAAATTCACCATAATCATCCGTTATGATATTCCCTCAAAAGCTATTATCAGGATTACCGATGCCGGGGGCAGAACCCAAATTAACCGGCAAACCGAAGGGGATAATATTCAACAAGAGGTGAATGATCTTATGCCTGGTGTTTACCTGGTGGAGGTTATAGATGCAGGAACAAAAAAGCTGATTGGAACTAAAAAGCTTATAAAAAAGTAATTTATTACTAATAATACCTTATTACTAACCTTAATCTAAATAATACTATGAACGTTCTCTCCAGAATTTTTGTCACCTTTTTTTGTGTTTGTAGTCCGTTATTACTGTTAGCTGATGATCCGGGTACACCCTGTGACTACAGCGACCCTTTAGATAATTCATGTCCCCTGGATAATTGGGTATTTATTCTTGCTTTTGTTGTAGTTGTTATAGTGGCTATTCATCTTTACAGGCAGGGTAACCAACTTAAAACTGCATCAGGTATTAAATTTGGCGGGATATATATTCCTGATACGGTTAAAATTTCAATATAAATCCGAAAGTTTATTTACTCATCCAACTATGCTATCCTTATAAATATTAAACAAAAATGAATAATTTCGGGTTCATCCGGTATGGTCAACAGACCTATCAGCGGGCTACCGCAAGCGGTCGTTCATATTCGGCTGTGCTAAACGGCGCCTGTGCGTTGACCAGGGAAACCGTTAGGCAGCATTGCAGGGCTRAAGATTGCTCCTGCCGGTGATGAGAAATTGAAATATATTTTATTTCTCCTTAAAATTGTATCGCATTAATTCAATCACTAAATCCTCAATAAATTTTATTTTATTAAGATCATAAATATTTTCCATTACAGGCTCTTCTACCCTCATTTCATTCAAAAGCTCAATCAAAGATTTTTCATAGGCAAAGAACGTTGAACTGGTGGTAAATATCAGAAAGAGGCTTTCATCACTTTGTTTTACCGCAGGATGGCTTACATTAAAAAAATCAAATCCACTCAGTAGCTTGAGATTTATTGGAACGGTGACCATATTAAGTATCGGCTAAAAAATAATAATGAACAGTTTTAGGACAATGTAAATACCATTCGGGTTAGATAGCAATGAAAAAAGAAAAATTGCTAAATATCCTCGTGTAGACTATATATATTATTAGAATAGGTATTATCACAAGTTAAATAATATTGACTATCAAGTGATTGTAAAAATAAATATTGATTAAATATTGGTTATTATCAATTGGAACGTTCGTTTGGTTATAATTGATGAATTATGAATCAAATAATTTTAATACTTAATATTAAAAACATATATCCATTCAGATAGTTATACCAGTGATAAATAAGGGGGCTTATTTGTCACTTAACAGCCTCGATTGCGATCGGGGACTGTTATTTTATTACAAGTTAGACCCATCACATTATGGTGATTATGTGAACCGCGGCTTATTGTATGTCTGGTTTTTTTATTGTACAACAATCGTAACCTGCATAGCGTATACAAAATTGTCGTAATTGTTATGGGTTGATGGAAACTGACGCTCCCGGTGAAATTCCGGAAGTTTCGGTTTTGATGACAGAACAAGGAAAAATATGCCGAAGCAAATTATAGCCGTGTTGACACCCCAAGTGCCCATTTTGTTTTTTTATGTTATGTAAGAAATGACGATGCAGTGGGATTAAAGTACTACACACCTATACCCGTTTCAGTTTAAAACCTCGGTTATTTATCGGGGTTTTTTTTATACATGTTTATTTTATGTGTAGCCCTGAAGGGCAAAAAATGACTTTGGAGTCATGGATATTGATAATAAGCTACTTATTATCAATAATTTAATTATTATATTTCCTTTCTTTTTACTTTCCTGCCAGGATCCGTGTTGGATGCTGCAATGCCTTTAAAGCCGTTACTATGTTATTAACTGAGCCTCATCATATCATTGCCATTGGTGCCTCCGCAGGCGGGATGGAAGAAATTAATTCTTTTTTTGACCATACCCCTTTAGATGGGGTTTCCTATATTATTATACAGCATTTGTCTCCCGATTTTAAAAGCCGGATGGTAGAGCTACTGGCCAGGCATAGCAAACTGGTCGTTAAGGAAGCGGAAAATGCCACGGTTGTCAATTGTAATGAGGTGTATCTGATTCCTAATGATAAGTACATGACCATCCGTGACGGCAGCTTATATTTAACGGATAAGGAAAATATCAAGGGGCCTCATTTGACCATTAATACTTTTTTTAATTCGTTGGCGACTGACCGCAGTAAAAAAGCAATCGGAGTTATTCTTTCCGGCCAGGGTTCTGATGGGACCGAAGGCGTTAGGGCCATTAAGAAAGCCGGCGGTATGATCATCGCGCGTAATCCGGCTACCTCGGCGTTCGGTAGTATGCCAACGAGTGCTATTGCGACCGGCATGGTGGACTTTGTGCTGGAGCCGGAAGCGATGCCCGACGTGATTGAATACTATGTTGGAAACGCTGAAGAGTTATTAATAGGCGACCCGGATGATGAAAAAGAACTAAAAAATATCATTGATTTGGTCAGGGAAAACTCACCGCTTGATTTTTCAGATTATAAAAAAAACACGATCCTGAGAAGAACCAAAAGAAGGGCCTCCCATGGTAATTTTACAACACTAACCAGCTACCTGAATTTCCTCAGGACCAATCCCGTTGAAGTAGAAGCGCTGGCCAAAGAATTCCTGATCAGTGTAACTTCATTTTTCAGGGATGCGCCTGCCTTTGAATTGATTCAAACACAGGTGTTACCCGATATCCTAAAAAATATTATACCCGGTGAAGAACTAAAAATGTGGGTTGCGGGTTGTGCTACCGGTGAGGAGGTGTATTCCCTGGCGATCTTGGTGGCCGAACAATTGACCGGCGATTTTGAGGATACTATCGTTAAACTATTTGCAACGGATATCGATAGCTCCGCTTTAATTTATGCTGGGAAGGGCATCTACCCAGCTTCTATTTCAAAGAATGTATCCGCTGAACGTTTGGAAAAATATTTCATTAAAGAAGGAGAACATTACCGGGTTAATCCGGCGATACGCAAGATGGTTATCTTTGCGCAGCACGACCTGGTGAAGAACCCGCCTTATTGTAACATGCAGCTAATCAGTTGTCGTAATCTGCTGATCTATATGACCCCGGTTTTGCAAAAGAAAATATTTGCTATGCTGCTGTTCGGCCTGAAGATGAATGGATATCTGTTTTTGGGTTCAAGTGAAAACCCGATGCCTATTTTGAAAAACCTGGAAGTGGTTCACAAAAAATGGAAGATCTATAAAAACCTGGAAGCAAAACGGGCCGTAAGCTTTGAAGCATTCTCCATGCCTGACCTGCCGGATATCAAACGTACACCATCCCGCTTGTCGCCGCATGATGAGGTTAAAAATACGAACCCCGCGATAACCGAAGCCATGAATCAAGGCCTGGCTGTTAACCTGGATTGCCTGAACATTTGCATTAATGAAAATAACCAGGTCATTAAATCCTACGGGGATGCCAGTAAGTTTTTACTTCAAAAGTATTTCACCTCTGACCTGACCGAGTTATTACCCAAACCACTGGCTGTGGTTTTTAATACCCTGAGCAAGCGCGCTATCAAAACAAATCAGAAAGTGCATGTCAGCGGTATCACTATCAAGCAGGGCAGCTCTGTTTTTAAAGTTAATCTGTCCGTCAGTCCGTTGGAGGTCAGGGGTGAACAAAAACTATTCATGGTTACTTTTAGGGAAAATGAAAGCGCTGCGCCCGCTGCTGACCATATCGTGTTCGACGAAAAAATATACCTTGATCAATATATCAGGAACCTGGAAGAGGAATTAAAGGAATCAAAGGAGAAGCTGCATTCTTCTTACGAAAGGCTCGATGCTTCCAACGAAAATATGCAATCATTTAACGAGGAGCTGATCTCCGCCAACGAGGAAATGCAGAGTACGAACGAAGAAATGCAGTCGGTGAATGAAGAACTGCATACTATTAATGCGGACTACCAGTTAAAAAACAAAGAGCTGTTGGAGATCAATGACGACCTGAATAATTATTTCCGAAGCAATATTAATGGGCAGCTGTTTATTAACAATGAACTGGAGCTGATGAAGTTTTCACCTGGAGCCGTTAAGCAGATTAACCTGCTGGAAACAGATATTGGCCGTCCCCTCAGCAATATCTCTACCAATATCAAGCTGGAAACCATCATCCAGGATATTAAACGGGTGCTAACCGAAGGCGTTATCATTACCAAGGAAGTTGAAACGGACAACGGCCTTTGGTACCAGATTATGACTATGCCCTATGTACAACAGACGGATAACAGGAACAACGGGGCTATTATTACCTTCAACGAGATTACCGTCCTTAAAAAGGCCCAACAGGAATTGGCCCAGAAAAACAAAAGCCTGTTGCGGATCAATGCGGACCTGGATCATTTTATTCATGCGGCCTCACATGATCTCTTAGGACCGCTGGGCAATATTGAATCAAGCATTGGTTTCATGAATAAAATAGCCTTAAGTGATGCCAAACTGCATGATTTTTTACACGTGATCGATGTCTCCGTTAAAAAGTTTCGCGAACTGATCACCGAGCTCGCCACGATCGCCAAGGTAGAGGGTGAGATGATTACCTTGGAAAAGGTTGATCTGGATGAAACCATAGATAATATAGAGTGGAGTTTAGAAAATATCATCCAGACATCCGGGGCGGTTATTATCAGGAACCTGGAAGTTAAACAGGTCCTTTTTTCAAAAAAGAACCTGCGGAGCATTGTTTATAACCTGATCTCGAACGCTGTCAAATTTAAACGGGAAGAAAGCCCGGTTATTCATATTTCCACCCAAACGGATAATGATCATATTGTCTTATCCGTAAGGGACAATGGCAGGGGCATCCGTAAAGGCGGGATTGACAAAATATTTGAGATGTATGGCCGGCTAAATCATGAGGTGGACGGACAAGGTATCGGTTTGTACCTGGCTAAAAAAATAGTAAACGCAACGGGTGGCAACATCGTTGTGGAGAGTGAGCTGGGTATTGGCACTACTTTCAGTATCTATTTAAGGCTCGAAGCCGAGAACTCAGCGGTCACACCCATTTTAAATTAAAGCGCGGTTTTCAACGGGGCCAGCGAAGCAGCGGGTTCCAGGGCGAGCATAGGGGCGGCAAAGAACATAACAAGAATTAAAAGGATTTTTTAAATAAAGTAAACTGATATGTTCAGGACTCAGGAACCGATCCGGTGGCATCGGTGATCTGCTGGATCACGTTGTTCATCTCGTTAGTGGATAAGACCAGGTATTCCCCGATGTCCTGCTTTTCCTTAATGGTGGTCTTTGGATCAATAAACATCGGTATCAGCCCCATGATCCTGGCCAGTGGTGCACGGATAACGTGCGACTGCATCCAGGAAATGGCCAGTAGCTTTTCATTCTGTTGCTCGATGGCTTTAGTATAGCGTAGCCGCTCGGTCATATCAGTGGCAATCACGATGCTGGTCTTGACGCCTTTGAACCGGAAAGGCGCGAGCTGGATTTCCATGTTCATCAGCTCACCGTTCTTTTTCCGGTGGACCATTTGCCGGTGCGCGATAGCATCTGGCTCGCTGTCACCTTGGTCCAGCGCGCGCTGCATACTCGCAAGTCCGCTCTCCGGACGGATATCCCTTAGGTTCATGGTTAAAAACTCTTCTCGCGTGTAGCCATAATGTTCGATCGTGGCCTCGTTCACATCCATGAATGCCAGGGATTCTAAGTTCACCACCCACATAGGCAGCGGGCTGAAATGGAATACATCGCTGTAGCGTTGCTCGGATTCCTTCAGATCGCTGATGCTTTGTTTTCGCTCCGAAATATCTTTAAAATAAACCGATAGCCCGGCCGGCGACGGAAAGGCGCTGACCTCATACCAGCAATCCAGCAGGGCAAAATAGTCTTCAAAATGAACCGCCCGGCCGGTGTCCGTTGCCTGGTGGTATTGGCGGTAAGATACCGAGTTCACTGCAGTCGGGAACGCGTCCCATAAATTCCGGCCCAGCATTTCCTGTTTCGTTTTTTGCAGTATCTTTTCTGCCGTCCTGTTCCAATAAGATACCGCCCAGTCCTTGTCCAGGGCAAAGAAGGCATCACCGATACTTTCCAGGATCATGTTTCGTTCTTCGAGCGCCTCGGCATTCTTTTCGCGGACGATGGTCAGTCGGGCAGCATCTTGGAGCCGGGTCATTTGCTCGGTTTGAATGAGCTGGATCTGGTGATATTTATTCAGTTGAAAGGCACATAAACCACAGATGAAACAGATCACACCGGTCAGCAGGATGTGTGCAGTAAATGTCTGCAAGTGAAGATTACTCGGCTGGCTGAGCATGTCCATATCCTGCAGGTAGTTGAACAGTGTGTAATGCAGTAAAACAAACAGCAGTAAAGGAAGTTGTAGCTTCCAGTTTTGATAAGTGATCAGCAGGGCGCTGCCGATAAAGGCAAAGAAGTGCATTTCAAACATCCCATGCATCTGGTAGATGAACTGCGCCATAAAAATACCCAGTACCACACTCAGCACATATTGATACCAACAGGAGTCGGGCAAAGCGACCTTGACCAAATAATAAGCAATAAGCGAAAGTCCACCGACACCAACAGCGATCAGCCAGGTGCCATAGAAGGGGGCCAGGAAAAGCCCAAGCAAAAAATAACCGCCGAGAAAATAATTGATCAGCCTGTTAGAACGCTCGGTCACCCCAAAATGGAGGTCTTGGGCCAATTGCACGGGTAAAGTTGGCGGATGATTCTTCATAACGCTTTTGCTTTGAGTGGGCTTTGCAGAAAAAGCTACAGGCATCAGTCCATGGGAAAGTGGACGAACGGAGGTAGAATCCGAAATTAAACATTAATAATGGCCTTACCGTATTTATCAGCACTTATTTGCTCTGCTAAATGGCATAGCTGCTGAATCTTTTTTCAGGTTATAAAGGAAGCTGAAACCTACGCATATCGCTATAATAACTGTTAAAACTACCAGTTGCTTTATCATTCAATACGCTTTTGAGGATGCGCTAAAGAATTCGGACCGCGTTTTAATTACCAATAGAACACCGGCGAATGCCTCTAACCATACCGCTCTTGAAAGGGAGATGATAATTATTGGAACTCCAATTATGAAAAGAGTAAGTGCCAATATCTTGACGGTTTGCAGGGGGATCGAACCCCTATTAAGATACTTTTGGTTTGGTTAAAGTTTTAGGTTGCTCCTTTAAGTAAGTGATTCGAATTCTGCCAGTCTTTGGGGAATTGCAGTTGACAACCTCTGAGAACAGATTCCCAATATACATATCACGAATTTGGGAATCTTAAAAAATTGACGATAAGAGAGAGATTAACACCAAGCCCATTTATTTTCTTTTACTTTGGAATTTGTTTAAAATTTTCTTACTTAGCGTTAAGTTATCCACATTAATCCCGTTAAAAAATGGGGCAAAAAACACTCAAATTTCTTGTAACTGATTTGTAACTCAAAACTTATAACTTACTGATAGTCATAGTTTAAGTACTTTCTGTATCGCGCAAGTAGTTGATATAACTAATTGAAAATCAATTAGTTATAAAATAAAAACAAAAAATAGAAATCGCCATTTTAATTTCTTAAATACCATGTTATCAAGAGGTTATAAATAAAACCAATCGGTATATTTTTGCTTTTTGTTACTATTAGAAAGTAATTTCGTTGCTTTTTTGGTTCCCAAAGTATCTTTTGTTCCTCATTTTTCAGTGTCATGTAAATCGTTGTAACTATCGATAACTAAATAGCATTAAATGACACTAAATGTTACAAAACACTACAATTTTAGGGAGATACAACGACCAATATCTTTGCGATGATTTGTTGGGGCGGGTGTTAATCTGGATAACTAAATTGTGGAAATTTAAAATCCATGAGTTCAAATTTCACGATCCAAAGAAAATGTGTGCATTGTAAACAAATATTCAATGCCAAAACCACTGTCACCCGATTTTGCGGCAAGCTGTGTAATAAACGGTTTAACGCTGCAAAACAGAGAAATGAAAAGATTGAAGCGGAAAACCAACAGCCTATTATTTTTTCCGCTCAAGCAATCCAATCCGTTAAAAACATAGAGTTTTTAGATACTCAAAAAGCTGCACTACTGCTTGGCGTATCGCGCAGTTTCATTTATCATTTAATAAACACGGGTAAACTCGTCGCCTACAATCTTTCTATTCGCCGGACAATCATTCTAAAAAATGACATCAAACAGTTATTTCAATTGAGGACACTTATGGCACCTCTTCCCAAAAAGAAGGTATCCAAAATGCCGCCAATGGGCGACTGTTATAATATGAGTGAGCTACACGAGAAGTTTAAAATCTCAGACGCAGCGATATATAATTTAATCAAAAGAAATAACATAGATAAGTTTCAGGTGGGCCGATTCACGTATGTTTCCAAGAAAAATATTGATTCAATTTTACTTAATCAAATCTGATGGCAAACATAACTATAAGAAGAAAATCGCTATCAAAAAGCCGCCAGTCACTTTACCTAGACTATTCACCAGCCTTATTCAACCCATCTAAAAATAAGCTTTAGCGATATGAATATTTAAAACTGTTTATTTATGATAAACCTAATAGTAATATTGAGCGGAAGCATAATAAGGAGACAACAAAGTTAGCTGAGTGGGTTAGGCTCAATCGACATCTTGACGTACAGAGTAACAGGTTTGGATTTTTATCTGAATCTAATAGGAGAGGTGATTTTATCAATTACTTTAAAAAATACACCGCAAAGCGCCAGAAAACAGATTCTGATAACATGGCGATGGCTTTTCGGTATTTTGAAGATTTTATAACCAGCAATAACCTGAAAGCTTATGACTTGAATGAGTCAATATGTGAGGGTTTTAGATCTTATCTTTTGAGTGGTCTGGGAATCAGCCTTAGAGAAAAGCCAATTTCAAGAAATACGGCTGTTAGCTATTTTGCGAAATTTCGATCTGCTTTAAAAGAAGCGTTTAGTAAGGGGTTGCTGGCAGAAGATCTCTACTCGTTGGTCAAGCCCTAAAAGCAAACGAAACACATCGCGAACGTTTGGAGTTGACAGAACTCCAAACGTTAATATCGACGCCAATGGAACCTGATGTAATTAAGCGTGCAGCAATATTTTCTGCTTTAACAGGTCTTAGGTTTTCAGATGTTAAAGCTTTAAAATGGTCTGAGCTACGAGGTCAGCCTGGCAAGTACTACTTACAGTATCGCCAACAAAAAACGTTGGTTGCTGAATACATGCCGATTTCTGACGATGCTGTTAAATTAATGGCAAACAAAAGAAAGCTTCATGAGTCAGTTTTCAAAAATTTAACTTATTCCTCGATCAGAGTTTTCTTAATAAGGTGGCTCGCAAAGGCTGGTATTAAAAAGAATATAACGTTCCATTGTTTCAGACACACTTATGCAACTTTACAGCTTGAATTTGGAACAGACCTTTATACTGTTTCTAAGATGCTTGGCCATAAGCATATTAAAACTACCCAAGTTTACGCTAAAGTTGTGGATAGTAAGAAAGGTCAAACCATAAATAGAATTAAAGTTAATATAGACAAGCTTAATATGACTAATTCGATTTAATATCAACAAGAGGCCGGTTATTCCGGCCTTTCATTTAACTCGTTAAAAATTTATTTGTTGAACGGATTTTTGGGCGCATAGTTCGAGCCCAGGTGGGGCTCGAACCTAATTCTTATTAAAGAAAGGATTTTGATCACCTTAAAATGACGTGTTTTTAAGGTACAAGTAGACTTGTGTAAACCGGTCCAGTTTCTGTTTTTAATGTCAGATTTCAAAAAAGGTGGTTGAATTATTTTGGTTTATTAAACACTGTTCAATAAATTTGTACCGGTTTTAAATTAAATCAAGTCATTAGCGATCTTATATTCGTATCATATATAATCTAAATGGGCATAGCAGAACGAAAACTGGAAGAGAAGCAGGAAATGCACAAACGCATCCTTAATGGTGCACGAAAGATATTTTTAGAAAAGGGTTATGAACAGGCCAGTATGCGCAGTATTGCTCAGGAGATCCGTTATAGTCCGGGCTCGCTATATTTCTATTTTAAGGATAAAAGCGAAATTTTCCACGAATTGCATAAAGAAGGTTTCCGCCTGCTGCTGAACCAGTTAAAAGTACTAGACAAGGTAGCTGATCCATTTGAGCGTTTAAAGGCTTCCGGGCGCGTTTTTATTCAATTCGCCCACGAGAACAAGGACTACTATAACCTGATGTTTATTGTTGACGAACCGGTTAAAGACTCTTTGTCCGAGGGATTTCAGATCGCAGAAGAAGCGATCAGTTATATGCAGGAAATGGTAAAGGAATGCCAGCAAAAAGGGAAGTTCAAGGATATGGACACGGAATACTTTACTTTCCTGATCATCTCGGTGGTTCATGGCATCTGCGCGCTTTTTTGCAAACACCGCAATTCAAGCTTTGTCGGCAAGACGAATGAAGAGCTGATGCAAAACGGATATGAGTCTTTTGTGGCGCTGCTCGAAAAAAGCTAGCCTTTTTTTTAACTATATTGAACACTGTTTAAAATTATAACAATGATTAAAATGAAATTTAAAAATCAAACATTCTATCAACTTTTGCTTTTATCATCGGCCTTACTGGCTGCACCCTTTGCAAAAGCTCAGGGCAGGTTGGATGAGTATATCCAGCAAGGCCTTGCCTCTAATGAAAGTATAAAGCAACAAAACTTTGTACTCGAAAAAAACATCTACGCGCTGAAGGAAGCTAAGAGCATGTTTTTGCCCGAGGTTACCTTTTCCACCACCTACACGAAAGCTGACGGCGGGCGTACGATAGATTTCCCGACCGGCGATCTGTTTAACGGAGTTTACGCCACACTAAACCGGTTGACAAACAGCAATGCCTTTCCGCAGTTGCAAAACCAAAAGATCCTGCTCAACCCGGACAATTTCTACGATGCTAAATTCCGCACGACACTTCCCATCCTGAATGCAGAACTGATCTATAACAAGCGGATCAAAAAGCAGCAGGTAGACCTGCAAAAGGCCGAGGTGTTGCTTTATAAGCGTGAACTGGTCAAAGAAATCAAAACGGCTTATTACAATTACCAGAAAGCCGTGTATGCGACCGGTATTTACGAATCTTCCCTTCGTTTGGTTGATGAAGGGCAAAGGATCAATACGAAGTTGTATGAAAACAGCAAAGTAAACCGGACAGTGGTGCTCCGAAGCCAAAACGAAGTGTCGCGGATCAACGCCTCGCTCATCAGTGCCAAAAAAACAGCCGAATCAGCACGTTACTATTTTAACTTCCTGCTTAACCGCCCGCTTACAGACAGTATTGGTTCAGATAATATTACGGCGCTCCCTGCCCGGGAACAATTACTGGGAAACAGCGTTAGCGGAAGGGAAGAATTGTCCAAGCTAAGAATAGCAAAAGATATTAACGGCAATCTGACCGGGCTGGCCAGATCCTATATCGTCCCCAAGTTAGGAACCTTTATCGATCTGGGTTCGCAGGCTTTTGACTGGAAGTTCAACAATAACAGCCGTTACTACCTGTTTGGGGTCTCTCTCCAATGGAACCTCTTTTCTTCCGGCAAAAACAATTACCGGGTGAAGCAGGCGATCGCCGACCAGAATGCCCTGGCATCACAGACCGATTACGTACAGCAGCAATTGCTTACCGAACTTAAAGTTCGCCAGGCCAGTATGCAAAGCGCCATTGCGCAATACGAGGCCGCACAATCCCAATTAAAAACCAGTCAAACCTATTACGGTGATATGCTGAAGTTATACAAACAGGGAATGGCCATTTACATAGAACTGCTGGATGCCCAGAACCAATGGATCGATGCCCAGCTTCACGCCAATATTGCCCTTTACGACACCTGGATTGCAGATGCCGCGATCGAACGTGCCAATGCCAGTTTCACCATTCAATAAAAACCCATCATGAAAAAAATAAAATTACTCAGCCTTGTTGCAGCCACTTTAATCGTTGTTGCGTCCTGCAAAGAAAAATCCAAAGAAAAAAATCCAATAGGAGAACCGGATATTATTTCCGTTAAGGTTTCCAAGGTCTCTGTTTTAGGCGTGCCCGATCAGATCACCGCCACAGGCCTGGTCAGTACAGAGGATGAAGCCAAATATGCCTTTAAGATAGGCGGTGTGATCAGCCRTATCCTGGTACAGGAAGGCCAGTTCTTTAAACAGGGCCAATTGTTAGCGACCCTAAATTCCACCGAAATTTCGGCAGGTTTAGCACAGTCCAGCTTAAGTGTAGAAAAAGCGCAACGTGACTATAACCGGGCGCTAAATCTTTACAAGGACAGTGTTTACACCTTAGAACAATTGCAGAATACCAAAACGGGTTTGGATGTAGCTAAAAAGGCAAGAGAAGCAACCGCTTTTAACGAACGCTATTCTAAAATATATGCCGCTTCCGACGGTTTTGTAAGCAAGAAAATAGCGAACGAAGGAGAGGTAATTGCCGAAGGAATGCCGGTACTCCTCATTAATTCAACCGAACAACATAACAGTTATTCTCTTAAAGTCGGTGTGACCGACCGCGAATGGGCCATTATCAAGCCTGGGCAAACCGCCAAAGTAACGCTCGACGGATATGCCGGTCAGGCCTTTGATGCCACCGTGTTCCGCAAGTCGCAGGCGGCTGATCGTGAATTGGGCTCGTTCCAGATAGAACTGAAACTGCAATTAAACGGCGTAAAACCCGCGGTTGGCATGTTTGGTAAAGCAGAGATAGCCACTCATCAGGATAAAAGCGCGATGATCATCCCATACGCCTCTCTCGTGGAAGCTGACGGCAATAAAGGTTTCGTGTTTACTACTATCGGCACAACCAGGGTAAAAAGAGTACCGGTTACCATCCTGAAGTTTGATAACGAAAACGTGTACCTCAAGGATAAACTGGAAGGTATAGACCAGATCGTGATCTCCAACAGCGCCTACCTCAACGAACAGTCTTTCATTAAAATTATCAAGTAAGGCCATGAAGATCACAAATTTTGCAGTCAAGAACTATCAGTTCACGCTGATCATATTCCTTTTGGTAGCAGTTGTCGGCGTGCTGACGCTGTTTACCATGCCCCGTTCGGAAGACCCGACCACACATGCACCGCAATATATCATTACGGTTATTTACCCGGGTACCAGTCCCAAGGATATGGAAGAACAGGTAGTAAAACCCATCGAAAACAAGATTTATGGACTGGAGAACATTGAAAAGATCCTGACAACCGTAGAGGACGGTGTGGCGGTTATCCAGCCCAAATTTAAATATGGTGTTGACGTGGACAATAAATATCAGGAAATATCCACGGAGATCAATGCGCTAAAAAACAGTGAACTTCCTAAAGATATCTACCTGATCAAAACAGAAAAGGTATCCTCATCAGACGTAAAAGTTTTACAGGTTGCTCTCGTGTCAGATAACGCTTCCGGTAAGTTGCTGCGGGATAAAGCAGACATCCTTAAAACGCAATTAGAAAAGATCACCAATCTGAAAGAGGTGAAATACTTCGGTATGCCCGAGCAGGAGATCCGCATCGATATGCAACTGGATAAGCTGGCTCAATTGAAAATACCGCTTAATTTGGTCATCGGCAGTTTGCAAAGCGAAGCCGCGGATATTCCCGGAGGTAGCATTAATCTGGACAGCAAGGTGTTTAACGTAAAAACCAGCGGCAAATTTAAAAACGTTGAAGATGTGGCCAATACGGTGATCTACAATGCCAATGGCAAGATCATCTATCTGAAAGATGTGGCAGACGTGAGCTACAAGGATGGCATCGTCGACCATATTACCCGGGTGAACGGGCACCGTTGTATCCTGGTTACGGCAGCTATGAAAGATAAGGTGAATATAACCAGCGTTCAGAAAGAATACTTACCTGTATTGGAGGAATTTGGCAAAACCCTGCCGGAGAACATCCACATGGTCAAAAATTTCGACCAGGCCAATATGGTATCCGAACGTTTAGGCCATCTTGGCTTTGACTTTGGGCTGGCTATTGTGCTGGTGGTAGTAACCCTTCTTCCTTTAGGCTTCAGGGCATCGCTGATCGTGATGATCTCCATTCCGCTTTCCTTAGCCCTGGGACTCATTGCCTTAAACATGTTAGGCTATTCTTTAAACCAGTTGAGTATTGTTGGCCTGGTGGTGGCGTTAGGATTACTGGTGGACGACAGTATCGTCGTCGTCGAAAATATTGAACGCTGGCTCAGGGAAGGGCATTCCCGTACGGATGCCATTTTTAAGGGAACGAAACAGATCGGTGCCGCTGTTGTTGGTTGTACCGCAACGCTGGTTATCGCGTTTTTGCCGCTGGCATTCTTACCCGATATAGCCGGTGAATTTATCCGTAGCCTGCCAATGGCCGTCATGACCAGCGTACTGGCATCCATGATCGTAGCTTTGACGCTTGTTCCTTTCCTGGGCAGCAGGATGTTAAAAACCCATACACATGGCGAGGGTAACTTCTTTTTAAAGCACCTGCAAAGATTCCTGACCAGATCTTACAGCCGCGTTATGCCGCTTGCCTTAAAATGGCCTAAAGCCACCATCGGGATATCATTAGCCTTAAGCGGGCTTGCTTTTTTCCTGTTTACGTTAACCGGATTTAAGCTTTTCCCCACTTCTGAAAAACCGATGTTCCTGATCAATATCAAAATGCCCTTACAGGCGGATATACCGGAAAGTGACCGGGCGACTAAACTTGTAGAGGGAGAATTGAAAAAACATAAAGAGATTGTTTTTTATACATCGAATGTGGGTAAAGGTAACCCCCAGATTTATTACAACGTGCACCAGCAGGATGTAAAGCCCGACTTTGCCCAGGTATTCGTTCAATTGGGCGAAGAGGCAAGTCCCGGTGAAAAAACGGAACTGATCAAACGACTGCGAAATAAGTTCAGCAACTTCCCTTATGCCAAGATCGAAATCAAAGATTTTGAACAGGGAACACCTATAGAAGCGAATATTGTAGTAAGAGTATTTGGGGAGAACCAGGATACCTTACGGTCCCTTTCATTTAAAGTGGAAGAGATCCTGAGGAAACATCCGGGTACTTTCTTCGTCAATAACGAACTCAATACCTATAAGTCGGATGTTAAAATAAAGATCGATAAAGAAAAGGCCCGTACTTTGGGTGTCCTGACCAGTGATGTGGACAAAGTGGTCCGCCTGGCAGTCGCCGGGTTAACCGTAGGGGATTATATTGATGACCGGGGCGATTCACGCAACGTAGTGATCACGCTTCCAAGGGATAAGTTCTCTAACCTCGATGCTTTAAAAAAACTTTATGTCAATAATGTGCAGGGCACCCCGGTGCTGGTAGACCAGATCGCGACGATCTCCTTTGAAACATCGCCCACGGCGATCAACCATTTTAATAAATCACGCTTCGCCAAGGTTACGTCGCTTACGAAAGAGCATGTACTGGCCAATGACATTTTGAAAGACGTTGTTCCGCAATTGAATAAATTAAAGATGCCGCAGGGCTATTATTACAAGCTTTCCGGCGAGGCCGAGTCAGAAGGTGATACACTGGGAGGCAACTTCCTTTCCGTAATTATATTGAGCACCTTTCTTTTTATCGGGGTCCTGCTGCTGCAGTTTAAGACCTTTAAAGGGATCATTATTGTATTGTCGATCATTCCTTTAGGTATCCTTGGCGGGGTGGTATTACTACTGATGACAGGCAACCCGATGTCACTTGTCTCTATTATCGGATTCATCGGCTTATCAGGTATACAGGTTAAAAATTCGCTGTTGCTGGTAGATTTTACTAACCAATTACGGCTCGAAGGCCATAGTATTGATGAGGCTATCAACATGGCAGGCGAAACCCGTTTTCTGCCGGTAGTGCTTACATCCATAACAGCCATCTGCGGTTTGCTTCCCATTGCGCTTAACCCCAACCCGCTTATCGCGCCTTTAGCCATTGTATTGATCGGCGGACTGATCAGTTCTACTATCCTTTCGAGGATCGTAACGCCGGTAATGTATAAACTGATACCGCCGAGCCTCGAAAATGACTTGTAATAAATGAATTAGAGCTCATAAATGAAATTAACGCGCTGATTTTAAAACACTTAAAATCACCCTTAAGAACCTGATTAAATAACACATTTTAAATATTTTATAATGAAAATTAAAAACGTTACCGTATTCGGGTCTGGTGTACTGGGTGCACAGATCGCTTTTCAAACTGCCTACCACGGTTATCGTGTTACCTTGTTCGATATCAAAGAAGAACTGCTGGATCAGGCAAAGCTGAAATTTGAACAGTTTAAACCACTTTATCAACACGATATAAATGCCGCTCCTGCCGATCTTGATGCTGCTGTATCAAAAGTAAGCTTTACCACAGATCTCGCCGTATCGGTAAAAGATGCAGATCTCACTATCGAAGCGATTCCTGAAAGTATTCAGATCAAGAAGGATTTTTATAAAAAGCTAAGCCCACTGGCTCCTGCAAAAACAATTTTTTGCACCAACTCATCTACGCTGTTGCCAAGCCAGTTCGCTGCTGAAACAGGCCGACCGGAGCGATTTTTAGCACTACACTTTGCTAATTATTTATGGAAGAATAACGTGGCTGAAATTATGGGGCACGACGGCACAGATCATGAAATTTTTGATCAGGTAGTTCAATTTGCTAAAACGATCGGTATGCTAACCATACCAATCTACAAGGAACAGCCTGGTTATGTCATGAATTCACTTTTAGTGCCCTGGTTAATTGCAGGCCTGGATCTATACCGAAATGGTGTTGCCGATGCAGCATCTATTGATAAGACCTGGATGAAAACCGTCGGGGCCGATTTGGGGCCTATGGCTATGGCAGATCTCGTAGGAATGACCACCGCTTATAATGTTACTAAGTCCTATGCAGAATTAACCGGCGAGGAGGTATGGGAAAAAAGACGGGATTTCCTGAAAGAGAACTTCATTGATAAAAACAAGCTCGGTATATCTACAGGGGAAGGTTTCTATACGTACCCAAACCCGGCATATCAAAATGCTGATTTCCTGAAATAGAGATAACCTTAAATGTACCAATAAACAAAATTCAAAAATCACTAACATAAATTTTAATCCACATGAAAGAATACATATTGCTCACCGGCGCATCGTCCGGTATTGGCTATGAAATGGCCAATCAATTAGCTGCAAAAAAACTGAACCTGATATTGGTTGCCCGTACTGAAACCAAATTACAGCAAATGCAGGCGGAACTAACCAACAGGTATGGCATTCTGGTTCAGTATTTCGTTGCAGATCTCTCTGATGTAAATGCTGCTAAAAACCTTTACAAAAAGGTGCAACAGGAAAATTTATTAGTAACCCACCTGGTCAATAATGCAGGTGTAGGCAACTATGGCAATTTTACTGAAACCTCATTGGAAGAAGAACTGGGCATGATTCAATTAAATATTTCCAGTTTGGTAGTACTTACCAAGCTCTTTGCAAAAGATATGGTCAGCCGCAAATCCGGTAGAATTATGAATATAGGATCATTGCTTTCATTTTTGCCATTTCCATATTTTGCTGTTTATTCTGCTACCAAAGCTTTTGTGCTGGCGTTTAGTGAAACGCTTGCTGCCGAATTAGACGGCACCGGCGTTATTGTTAATTCTCTTTACCCCGGCACGGTAGATACGGGCTTTACCACCGAGAAGATGCAATCTACAAATCTTCATAAAACCAAGCCAATGCATCCCAAAGAAGTGGCAGCGCAAGGTGTGAAACATCTTTTATCGGGAAAAGGGAAAAAAGTAGTTGGCTTTCAAAACTGGTTTAACTCCAAACTGTCAAGTTTTGTCCCTGATCCTATTATGATGAAGATCAAAAAGAATCTCGCAAGTGTTAAATCTTAATGAAGTAAAAATCAAATATCCGACACAATGAAAACAACAAAATTATTTATACTGGTTAGCTTAGCCAGTATATCATTGCTACTTTCTTCATGTTATTCACACAAAAAAGTAGTTCAGTCAAGTTTACCTTATTCCGATAAAATCAACTGGCCAGAAGGCTATAAACCATCTGAATCTGATTTTTTCATACACAACACAATAGACATCAAAGCTTCACCCCAAGTGGTTTGGGATATTCTCATCCAGGCTGATAAATGGCCGGAATGGCACAAAAAAGCTGAAGGGATTGAGCTGCTAAATTCACCTAACGGGAAGCTTAATTCATCCAGTGTTTTTATTTGGCACCCGGCAGGTAAATTCACTTCAACTATAAAGGAATTCAATCCTCCTTATAACATAGCCTGGCGAGGCGAAACCCATAACAAAAATATGACCGTTTACAATGCATGGATGATTATCCCAACCAAAGAAGGTTGCAAGGTTGTTTCCGACGAATCCCAAAATGGGCCTAAAACAAAAATGGAGAAAATCTTTGCCCCTAATATGGTTCGTAAAGATCTTTTGGATTGGTTAATCAGGCTGAAAGAACTGTCAGAAAAACAATCAAACAATTAAAACAAAGGAACTATCTCTCCTTGGGTCATAGGCCAGATACGGCTCGAACCACGGACCCACTCTAATTTTGCTTAGAAAATTGCTGTTTTTTGCCTATTTTTGAGTGTTAGAGAGGTGATACCCCAAAGCGGCTACCAGGCCTTTTGTAAACCTCGTAAGTGATTGAAATTCAGCATGAAATAGAGATATGAGTGTAGCCCAGGTGGGGCTTGAACCCAATATTATGAACCCAATTGCTAATTCGTCAAGATGCATTAAAATGCCAGTTTTATTCTCCTTGGTTTAGATTTTTGAACAGTATATTCAAAATTTGATCAATAGCATCAAGAATATCCTGACGGCCATTTGGCTTCGACAGGTCGATGTCGGAGAAGATCCCCCCATTATTACGGGTGTGCAATATCGTGTAATAAATGCCGCCAACCAGCAGCGCGGCAACTGCGAATGAGGTTACTATCGTAGAGATTTCCCAAAGGATCAATTGTTGCATTTCCTCGTCTAACTGGAAATAAATGAATTGATTCTTTAGCAAATGGCCGATCAGACTTTTAGTGTCGTCAAGGTTCTTCGGTAAGGTGAGCTGCCTCCTATGTCTCGGATACGCGCAGATCATTGATATCCAGCAAATGTTCCGCTTTTCGGATCGCTTCATCGGTGTAAGTCCGCTCATTCTTCATTTTGAACAGCTCCCTGCGCTGATGATCATGGATATCGGCCATCACCTGCTGAAACTCCTGACGTTCCGCATTTCTGTTGATACACATTTCGACCGAATCCAGGTACAGCTGGTTTCCATCGATCTCCCGTTTAAGTTTCTCGGCATATGCCCTCAAAAGGCTGTTGCCGCTCGCATTAACATGCCGTGCGTTCAGCCGCTGCAGTGCAACTGTATCCAGCCTGAGCCTGATTCCCGCATGTTGTTCATGATCAGGCAGTATAGGGTCAAGCTCACCGATGTCGGTCAGCCTGATAATGGCTGGAAGGGTCAATCCTTGAATGACCAGGGTAATGAATATCACCACGAAAGTGATGAAGACGATCAGTTCGCGATGAGGGAACACCTTTCCGTCATTCATGTATAACGGTATGGATAAGGCCGTTGCCAGCGATACCACACCGCGCATTCCTGCCCAGCCGATAATGAGCGGATGTTTCCAGCCCGGCGATGGCTTAAGCTTTCCCTTTTTGCTGAACCAGCGGGGTATGTACAAGGTAGCGAAAACGTACAAAAGCCTGATCACAATTGCGATGAAGCTGATAAAAACGCCGTACTTAATAGCCGCTGTAATGGATACATCGCCCAGGCCCCGCACGATCTCCGGCAGATCCAGCCCGATGAGGATAAATACCAATGCGTTCATCACAAAAATGAGTGTGTGCCAGACGCCCGTCATATTCATTCTTGTGTGTCCTGTTTTGAACATCTCATGCGCACGGAATGACATGAACAACCCACCGCTTACTACGGCCATCACGCCGGAAAAATGAAAATGCTCCGCCAATAGAAAAAGGATGTAAGGCGTCATCACCGTTAATGTGGCATCTATGGCGGACGAAGTGGGCATAAATCGATGGATAATATACATGACATATGCACCTGCAAGGCCCACAACGATCCCCATACCCGCCACCCAAAAGAACTGCCCGGTTGCCTGCTGCACGGAAAAAGCCCCGGTAAGGATCACTGCCAAAGCAAAACGGTATACGATGAGCGACGACGCATCGTTCACCAGGCTTTCGCCTTCCAGTATGGTAATGGTACGATGCGGCACTTTAAGCCCTTTCAAAACGGTTGTCGCCGCTACCGCATCCGGGGGAGAAATGATTCCGCCCAGCAAGAAACCCAGAGCCAGCGTAAAACCCGGGATAAAGGAATGGGCCGCATACGCCACCACGAACGAGGTAAAAAAAACCAGACCAAAGGCCAGCATGGCGATACCACCGCTCCACTTTTTGAATTCTTTCCAGGAGGTGTACCAGGCGGCTTCATACAACAATGGCGGCAGAAAAATGAGGAAGATCAGTTCGGGATCTAACTTAAGCGCCGGGATGCCCGGAAGAAAGCCGATGCCCAGTCCTGTAAGCACGAGGAATATCGGGTAAGCAATACCAATCTTTCCTGCGAGCATGACCAGCAGCATCACTACAAATAAAAGACCCAGAATAAAAAGCAGATTTTCGTGCATTGCTGATCAAAATTTAAACGCCAGGAGCGAACTGATAAAAAAACCATCTTTGTGCTGCGGTATCACGTCATTGATAAAATCCCCGGTCTTAAAATATTGCACGCCGGCATTGTAGTTCAGAAACTTGCCGATCTGCCAGGAAACTGTAGAAATGTAAGACGTGCCAATATAACGGCCGTCTGAATTGGAGGACCCCAGGCTGAGACTACCATCCGGGCGGTAAATGCCGTCCTGCAGGGATTGCCGCCAGTAGAAGACCGTCTCTACGGAAAGCAGCACTTTCCTCGCCAGGCTCCAGGTCAGGTTGGGATGAATAGAAAGCAGGTTCCCCGGACCAGCCTGCGGGTTCATACCAAAATAACCGCCGTTCGGATATAAGGCGCTAAATGTGCCCAGTTTACCGTCACCTTTAACATCGTCGCCAGAAATAAAATCGCTTCGGAGCTTGACTGTCGGTGCGCCTTTCAGGTTTGCGAAGCGATAACCGATATCCATGGAACCGCCCCAGGCACGTATATCTGCCGCGCCGAATTTGCCCAACTGATAACCGATCTCAAAATTGTAGATCAACTCATTTCCATTCGCCCAAAACCGGGTACCGAGGGTATGCCGGGATTCAGCGGCAACACCTTCATCGAACCCGGCCTCAGCCCGGTCGATACCTAAATAATAAAGGTCAATATTGAGCATTTTAGCCACGGCATGTGTGCTGTAAATACCCCATAGGTTCGATTTGCGGCTAATGGGATTATCAAATACACCGGTCTTTACCCGACCGGCCGCCATGACGAAAGCATCCACGTTCCATTTTGGTGTAGCATAGGCCACCTTGGCTCCGTCGAAATACAGGCGAAGGTTGGGGCCCTCGCGCACATCAAGCAACCGGCCGCTACCGTACTGCAATTCCTGGCGTCCCAACCTGATGGTCATCTTATCATCCATTTCTTTGTAAGGGATCAGGTCTATGAAAAGGTTCTGAACGTTCAGTTGGTCTTCATCGATGGGCCGCGGTCCGTTCTTTCGCCCGTTCTCCAGGCCGCTGCGTACCTGCCCGAAGATCCTGATCCTGTCGCTCAAATGCAGATCCGCATGCAGTTGGTAGCGCTGTAGCAGAAAAATGTTTCTGCCGACTTTCCTTGCGCCCCAGTCTTCGTGATCTGCCCGGTCCAGTTCAGCCCTTAGCTCGCCGCCGAAGGATACATAGGTCTTACCGCTTTCCGAAAGCGGCAGATATTTCAGCCGGTTGTAAAAGGTCCGGGCACTATCCTTCAAGGCTGTATGATCTTCATCAAAACGCAATAGCTTGAAATTTTGGGCATTGGAATATTTTGCAAGCATCAAAAGACTAAGAAGTATTATGGTTTTTATTTTCATCAGGAATGCGTTTTTTGTAGTAGATCATCTGATCCGGTTTTGTTGCGTTTATTCCGTTTCGGTCATCACCGCTCCGGCCGTCCCGAATTCCGAAATGATTTTGATACTTCCTTTCAGGATCTTAGATACCGGGCAGTTCTCCGCTACGCGGATCAGCCGGTCCTGTAGTTCCGGTGCTAAAACATCCGGAATGGCTATGCGGCGTTCAATCTGCGTGACTATTCCCTCGTTCCCGATCTTCTGGAACATGTTCGCCTCTACACGGATCTCCGGAATGTCCAGGCCCTTAAGGTCGATGTACATCCTTAAGGTGGCCAGCGTACAGGAGACCAGCGCGGATAACAGCAGCGTGAAAGGATCCGGACCACGATCTTCGCCACCCAATTTTTGAGGTTCGTCGGTGACCATTACGCCGTTACGCCAGTGTATTGCGGTCAGGAATTTTTCGGTTCCGATGATCCCTCTGACCGGGTTTTCCAGGATGTATTTCATTGATGCCAGTCTTTGCTCCACACATCTTCATATTCCGCCGGATGCCGCTGGAACTGTGCGTTCACAAACGGGCAAAGCGGAATGATTTTTAGTGCCTTTTCCCTTGCGTAGCGGACCAGTTCGGCCAGCAGTAGTTTTGCAAAGCCACGGCCTTCATATTCCGGGTCAACCTCGGTATGGAATACCGCCAGCCTTCCGCCCGTCATGGCAAGGCTCATTTTACCTACTTGTAACTCATCCGAAAAGAGCTGTACCTCCCTATGGACATGATCCGTAAAAACAACTTTTGTATTTTCCATAATTCCGTTAACACGATTTTGCGGACTTATCAAGCAAAACACACGCGCGGCAAGGCCGCCCGTGCATAAAGGCCGTTGTATAAGTCCAGACAAATCTCCGCAACGGGGATCGATCAGAAAGATGACATTTGTAAAGAAAAGTAATAGATAAAGGTCTATTATTATGTACAAGGCGAGTAATGAAGCGGCATTATTTTAGCTTGAGCTTAAGTTTGACACGACTTAGCGTATCCTTATTAATACCAAGATAGGACGCAATAATATGCTGCGGAAAACGCTCAGCGAAGGCGGGATAACGTTCGATAAGGTCGGCATAACGCTTACCGGCACTATCAGTTAAGGCTGAAGTGAGGCGCTGATTGTGGGCTATTTCCATCCGCTGATCGAGCTTCATTTTCATTTCACAATATGCCGGAATGTTATGGAGCAGCTCAGCATCCCCTTCTCTCGTGATACAAAGCAGTTCACAAGGCTCCAGGGCATCAATATGGTACCGGCTCGGGATACGATTGAAAAAACTTTCACGGTCGCCCATCCACCATTCCTCAAGACCAAGTCTGATAACATGCTCCAGTCCTTTTTCATCTACCGAGTACATACGCATGGAACCTTTTACAATAAATGCGTAATTCATACATATATCGCCAGCCTGCAGCAGGTATTCTTTTCTTTTTAATCTTAACGGCGTAAAGTTTCGCCTGATCATTGCCTTTTCCTCGCCTGAAAGTGGTATAGTGCTGAATTTTTTTAGATAGTCAAAATATGCATTGTACATAAGCAGGCCCCGGTATCATTTAAAGAATTTAATATTATAGATCGTCGTGTAAATATAAATCAAAATGTACTTTTTAATCAATTCTACCTTGTGTTTTATTTTTCAAATAACTGATAATGTGGTATTTGTAATTTATATACCCAATAAAATACAGGCACCTGCAAAATTTTAATAGACAAATATCTACGAGTTTATTAAACATATATCATCTTTTGAATTTGACAGTAATATTAAAATTTGCCCCAGGGGCTGATGCCCTGCTTACGTGTGTTTTAAAAAATTGATTATTTATTAACCATACAACTATCAAACATGTCAAACATTCAAAAAAAAGGCCTTGAGGCCCTGCTGCGTCCGGAAGACAGTATCGTGGTGCTCATCGATCACCAGCCATTCCAGTTCACTAACCTGAACAGCCATGATCCTACAATGATCATCAACAATGTTGCAGGACTATCAAAAGCTGCAAAGGTTTTTAATGTGCCAACCATTCTGACCACTGTGCTGGAGGAACGTGGCGGTTTGATCATTAAGCAGATCCAGGATGTATTCCCGGAGCAAAAACCCATCAACCGCACCTGGATTAATACCTGGGAGGACCCTGCCGTGACCGATGTTGTGGCAAAAAGCGGTCGCAAGCAGCTGATCATTGCCGGTTTATGGACGGATATATGCGTGGCCATGCCTGCCATCCAGGCAGCAGCTGAAGGCTATGATGTATTTGTTGTAACCGATGCCTGCGGGTCGTCTTCGCTGGAAGCGCACGATATGGCTGTACGCCGTATGGTACAGCATGGTATTACACCTATGAACTGGTTTGCGGTTATATCTGAATGGCAGCGCGATTGGGCGCGTGTTGATACAGCTGCCCAGCTAGCGGGTTTGATGATCGAGCATTGCGGAGCAACAGGCGTGGCTTTTGCATGGGAACAGCAATTGTTAAATACACCTGTACCCGCTCAATAATCAGCATCAACGGGATTGCGAACAGCACATACGATCGTTCAATGTTATCAGGACGACAACATCTATACATTAAAAAATAGTTTATGCTCGATATCGTCATATCATCACGCCAGGCAGAGATCATTCCGGGCTTCGTTGTTAAGCGCCTTTTACCTTTCCAGCTCCGGCGTATGGTAGGGCCCTTTATTTTCATGGACCATGGCGGGCCGGTCAGCATACCGACCGCCATCCATAGCAACCTGGATGTGCTTCCGCATCCGCATATCGGTCTGTCCACTGTCAGTTATCTGTTCAGCGGAGAGATCACGCACAGAGATTCGCTCGGCGTTGAACAAGCCATTAAACCAGGCGAAGTGAACTGGATGACGGCTGGCAAAGGGATCGCACACAGCGAACGTTTTGAAGATCCGGCCATCAGGGCCGGCGGTAAACTGGAAATGATCCAGACCTGGGTAGCATTACCCGAAAGCGATGAAGAAGCGGAACCTACGTTTCATAATTATAAGCCTGATCAGTTGCCGGTATTTACAGAGACAGGAGTTTGGATGCGTCTGATCGCGGGAGAAGCTTTCGGTCTGAAAAGCGGTGTAAAAACTACATCACCGCTATTTTATTTACATGTCATACTTGAAGAAGGTGCCAGGTTCGGAATTCCTGCAGGGCATAGTGAAAGAGGTGTTTACGTTGTGAACGGAAGTGTCACCGTAAGCGGCACGCGCTATCATGCCGGACAACTTTTGGTATTCAGCAATGGTGTCGATCCGGTGATCGTCGCTGCTGAGCGTTCTACATTGATGATGCTGGGCGGAGAGCATCTGGGGGAACGTTACATCTGGTGGAACTTTGTAGCGAGCCGCAAAGAAAGGATCGAACAAGCTAAAGAAGACTGGAAGCAGGGCCGGATTCTGTTACCACCTGCAGATAATGCCGAATTCATCCCGCTGCCAGTAAGTAACTCAAGGCCTGCCGGCGGGCCACCACCCAATACCTTATCCTGATAGTGGCCCGGGGAGGGGATTATAATCATGACCAAATTAAAACAGAAGAAGATATATGGAAATAGGCGTAGATAGTTTCGCTTCGGCGATGTACGGAAGCAATGAATTGAATAGTGTTGATGCCATGGAGCAACTGTTGGACAGAATTGTCGCGGCAGATGAAGCCGGGCTTGATGTTTTCGGCATCGGCGAACATCACAAGAAAGAATTTCTGGATTCCGTTCCTGCCGTGATCCTTGCCGCGGCTGCGGCCCGAACAAAAAGGATCCGGCTGATGAGCGCAGTGACCGTACTGAGTACATCGGACCCGGTCCGTGTATTCCAGCAATTTGCCACACTGGATATCATTTCCAAAGGACGTTCAGAGATCATCGCTGGCCGGGGATCTGCGATCGAAGCGTTCCCCCTGTTCGGATACGACCTGAATGATTATGATGCACTGTTCAAAGAGAAATTAAAGTTGTTGTTACAGATCAGGGACGAGGAATTTGTTACCTGGTCGGGCAAGTTCCGGCCGGCAATGGAAAACCAGCCGGTCTATCCGCGCCCCGTACAAAAAAAGTTACCGGTATGGGTTGGTGCAGGCGGAACGCCTCAATCGTTCGTCCGCGCGGGTATGCTGGGCCTTCCCCTGATGGTGGCCGTTATTGGCGGTGAAACCGAGAGTTTCAGGCCGCTGGTGGATCTTTACAGGAAGTCAGGCGAAGAAGCCGGATTCAAGCCGGAAGAGCTGAAGGTCGGATTGCATTCCCCGGGCTATGTGGGCGATACCGATGAGTCGGCCATTGCGGATTACTATCCCGGGTATATCGAGTCATGGACAAAAATTGGCCGGGAACGCGGCTGGCCGCCAGTTACCAAAGCGCAGTTCGATGCCGGAGTGTCGCCGAAAGGCGTGCTGGTAGTTGGCGGACCGGAAACAGTGGCCGAAAAACTAAAAAGGCATAGCGAAGCGCTCGGGGGTATAGACGTGTTCACTTTTCAGATGGACATGGCCGGCCTTACGCACGGACAGCTCTTACAGGCCATTAAGCTGACCGGCAGCAAGGTCATCCCACTGGTCAACGGAAAAATCGGGGATAACTAACCGACACACTGTAACCGAAACTTTAATATCGTTCACGATCAATATTGATAATGAAAAAGAAAAGCAGTTTTTCAACCCAGGGGCAAAGGGCAGACATTGGCGACCTGGAAATTTACCGGATGCTGCCTAACAGGTATGCTGACGCGGTCGGCCCGTTCGTATTCCTTGATCATATCGCTCCAAGGGTACAGACCAGGATTAACAAAGAAGGTACTGAAGCACATCCGCACCGGGGCATTGCCACATTAACCTACATCCTGGATGGCGAAGACGAGCACTTTGACAGTGCCGGGAACTATGCCAGGGTACATTCCGGAGGGGTGCAATGGATGAATGCCGGTAACGGGATCATTCATGATGAAACGTTGAATTATGATTCGCAGGGTGATTCCAAACTTGTACATGCTTTCCAGTTTTGGATCAATCTGCCCTCGGAGATCAAAGCTGAGAAACCAGCCTATTTAGCCATTGAAAGCAACGAAGTGCCGCACAAAGACCTGCCTGACGGAAAGGGTTGGATCAAAGTTGTCGTGGGGGCTTTTGAAGAATTGAGTTCAGCGATACCCAATTATTCGGAACAATTCCTTCATCACATTCATTTGGAGGCGGGTGCCACTTTTGTGATCGACTTTGCCGATGAACTGGAAGTAGCCGCCTACCTGCCCGAAATGCCAGGCGCTATCAATGATGAAAAGTTCAATGCCGGAGATTTTATTGAATTCGACAGGAGGAAAGGAAGTATCGAGCTGAGAAACGAGAACCATAAAGCCAGCGATTATATATTGTTCGGCGGAGCCCCATATCAGGAGCCGATCTTCGCGGAAGGACCTTTTGTCATGAATTCCAAAGTGGATACAGCCATCGCCTACCGGGATTTTTATAACGGTGATTACGGAAAGATCGACTATGAAAAACAGCGCTCAGGACTAACTGATAAAGATAAAACAGTGTGAATAAGGAACATAAATTTAAGACAGGTGACGGTGAACAAGTCAGTACCTGATCCGATTCGGGGAAAAACAACAGTTGTATTATACCGAAGACGATATCAGGATCTGGGATAAATAGTTCAGCCAACAAGCCTTCCCAATATTGTAGTACAAGTTTCTGACAAAAAAACATGATCAAGGATACGAAATGAAAAGACTGGTGTTTGAAAGACATGGTGATCCGCTTCAGGTTCTGAGAATAGCTGAGGCACCCATTCCAGTGCCGGCAGAGGGCGAAGTGCTGGTCCGCATGGTCCGCAGGCCGATCAACCCTTATGAGCTGGCGCTTATCAACGGTAAAAGCGATGAAGGGTCGGTTCCTATGCAAGTTCCCGGTTTTGAAGGCATTGGGATCGTTGAAGCGACGGGCAGCAGTGTACTACCTTTCAAGAAGGGACAGCGGGTGATCCCGACACCTGTCGATTTGCCGGGTACCTGGCAGGAATATGTTACCGGGCGACCGGAACAGTTCATCACCGTACCGGATGGCGTCGGCGACACGCAGGCTGCGCTGGTCCTTAACCCGCTTACATGCCTGGTCATTCTCCGGGAAAAACTGAACGTCCGTGAAGGGCAATGGGTCTTGAATACCGCTGCATCCACCTATATCGGTCAGTTACTGATCCAATTCGCCGGGATCATGAAGTTCAAACTGATCAATGTGGTCCGGAACCGGACGGCTGAAGAGCACATCAGATCATTGGGGGCAGATCATATCATCAACACCAGCACCGATGACCTGGTCACCGTGGCAGGACGCCTGACGAAAGGACTTGGCGTATGCGGGGTCATTGATCCTGTAGGCGGACGAGTGGGTTCCCTGGCCGCGAAAACGCTTGGCTTCGGCGGAAAAATGCTGTTGTTCTCCAACATGTCCGGGGAATCCGTTTTTGTGGAACCAATGGAGTTCATCAATAAAAAACTCAGCATCACAGGTTATACCAGCCYGCACTGGCTTAATGAAAATACCTATGAGTATAAAGCTGCGGTCGTATACGAGATATTCGATTTGATACGTAAAGGCTTGCTGGATCTGAAAGCAGACGGGGAATATCCCCTTGACGACTTTGTCTCTGCTATCAGGAGATCGAAAGAGTCAGGGCGTACCGGCAAAATTATGCTTGTTTGAGTATTAAGTCAGGTCTGCTTTAATTGACCAGTTCGCCTATGAAAAATGTAACCGTTGAATGGCTGCAAGCCATTGAGAGTTTAAAAGATGTACCCGGTGAACAACTGCAGTGGTTCATTGACCGGGGAAAGATCCTGGAGCTGCAGGCAGGTGCGATCTTGTTCAGGCCGGGCGACCCCATGCCGGGACCTTTTGTGATCCTGTCGGGAAAGCTGATGCTGTGTGTACCACGCGGACAGGAATTGCAGGAGGCGGGTGTATTTGAGCCCGGGACGATCGCCGGATATTTGCCTTTCTCCCGGGGAAAAATCGCCAATATTGTCACCGAGGCGGTCGAGGACCTGACCTATCTGCAGTTTCCGATTGACCTGTTGGACGAAATGACCCGGTGTCACTTCGGCCTCACGCAGGCCCTGGTACATGTGATGGCCAATCGCATCCGGGAGTCAACCGCGTTTGAGCAGCAGAATGAAAAGATGATGGCTCTAGGAAAGCTGTCAGCCGGCCTTGCCCACGAGCTGAACAACCCGGCCGCGGCCGTCGTCAGGGGGTCCAACTCTTTATTGAAACACTTCAAACTGGTGCCGGATGCGTTCAGGCAGGTCATGTCGCTCCGTTTGGATGGCGCAGACGTAAGTTATGTAACAGATAAATTGTTTGAAGCCTTGTCAAAACCGGAAAAGCCGGTGTTAAGCATGATGAAGCGTTCTTCCCTGGAGGATGACCTCCTTGACTGGCTGGATCAGCACGGCGTTAATTCCCCCGCCGAGACTGCCGAGAACCTGGTCGATTTCGGCTTTAGTGTTGACGATCTGGATGAGATAAAAGCCCATGTCCCGGTCGATGCGGTCTCTGCAGTGTTTGGCTGGATCAATAACAACCTGGTGACCGAAAAAATAGTGGTCGATATAAAGGAGGCTTCCGGCCGGATAGCGGATCTGGTAAGCGCTGTCAAGTCGTTCACGCATATGGATCAGGGTCAGGGGAAACAATACGCGGATATCCATACCGGTATCCGAAGCACGCTGAAGATGTTGAATCACAAGATCAGAAATGGCAATGTGCAGATCGTCGAAAATTTTGATAGTAGTTTGCCCGAGGTGAACGCACTGATAGGCGAACTGAACCAGGTTTGGACCAACCTTTTAGATAATGCGCTGGACGCCATGGAACCAAATGACAAAAGTCAGCTGACGATCACTACGGGCCGGTCCAAAGATTGCGTGCGTGTCACCATTTCAGACAACGGACCCGGCATCCCGGACGATGTCAGGAGCCGGATATTTGACCCGTTTTTCACCACGAAACAGATCGGTAAAGGTACCGGCCTGGGCTTGGATGTGGTGACGCGGATCGTTAAACAACATAAAGGTGCCGTTAAAGTACACTCTAAACCGGGCCAGACAGACTTCATTGTGGAATTTCCTATCAATGGATAACAAATATTTTTAACTAATCATTCATATGAATCAACCGATTATATTCTGTATAGATGACGACGTCCAGGTATTAAGGGCGATAACGCGCGACCTGAAAGGCCGGTACAGAAACCGTTACCGGATACTGAGTACCACAATAGTGCAGGAAGCCCTGGAGAACTTGCGGGAACTGAACAACAGAGGCGATGCCGTGGCGTTGTTCCTGGCAGACCAGCGCATGCCCGAAATGCAGGGCGTTGATTTCCTGAGGAAAGCGATCAAGTATTTTCCTGAGGCAAAACGGGCATTGCTGACCGCCTACTCTGATAAAGATTCCGCAATTAAGGCCATTAATGAAGTAAAATTGGATTATTACCTCGTTAAGCCCTGGGATCCTCCTGAAGAAAAACTATTCCCGGTAATAGATGACCTGCTGCACGACTGGCAATGCGACTATCATCCGGTTTTCAAGGGCATTAAAGTGATCGGATATCAGTTTTCTCAAAGCTCTCATGAGCTAAAGGATTTTTTGGCCGGTAACCTGGTTCCTTATCAATGGCTGGATATTAAAGCGGATAAAGATGGACAAAAATTAATGGCTAACAATGGTCGTAATGAGGCCGATCTTCCGATAGTGTTTTTAGAGGATGGCAGTTACCTTACCAAACCGGGCCTGGCAGAACTTGCCGGTCGCATAGGTTTAAATCCCCAGCGGGAACGTCAGGATGTTTATGACGTAGTCATTATTGGCGCTGGCCCAGCGGGGCTTGCCGCCGGTGTTTACGGTGCTTCGGAAGGATTAAAGACCTTGCTGATCGAGCGCCGGGCACCGGGTGGACAGGCCGGCACCAGTTCGCGCATAGAGAATTATCTGGGCTTTCCAACCGGTTTAAGCGGTGCCGAACTGACCCACCGGGCCATGACCCAGGCTACCCGTTTAGGGACCGAATTCCTTTCGCCCCGGTTAGTGCGGTCTATTGAACAAAAGGATGGATACAAAAGGATCATCCTGGATGATAATGAAGACATCGTTACACGAAGCGTAGTGATTACCACAGGCGTTGATTACCGCAAACTGGACAAGCAAGGCATTGCTGAATTTACCGGCGCAGGGATTTATTACGGTGCAGCGATGACCGAAGCTACCGCCTGCAAAGACAAAGATGTTTATATCGTTGGAGGGGGAAACTCTGCCGGGCAGGCCGCCATGTACCTTTCTAAATTTGCCAGGAACGTTTATATATTGATCCGTAAGGAAGACCTGACCTCGACCATGTCGGCTTACCTGATCGATCAAATCGCGGCAGAAAATAACATCCATGTAATGCCAAAGGTAGAAATTGCGGCTGCTTACGGTTCAGATAAGTTGGAAAGCCTGGATATCCGCTCCTTCGATACCGAGGAGATAAGCAAATACGCCGCCGATGCGCTTTACATTTTTATTGGAGCCAAACCGTTCACTGATTGGATCACCCTGGACATTGTCAAAGATGACAAAGGATTTTTGGAAACAGGTCGCGACCTGAAGTCCCATGTCGATTACCCAAAGATCTGGAAAGAAAAGCGCGACCCATACTTACTGGAGACCAGTTGCCCGGGTATTTTCGCTGCAGGTGATGTAAGGGCCGGTGCCATGAACCGGGTTGCTTCGGCCGTCGGCGAAGGTTCTATGGCGATCAGTTTTGTGCACAAGTACCTGGCGGAAGTAAAATAACCGAAAAAGCAAACAGCATCAATTTCAAAATTCATTTAAGTCATCCATATGTTACGAATTAAGTCCTCTTTTTGGCTGATCAGTTTAATGCTATGTTATTCTGCAACCCGGGTAAAGGCACAGTTTTATGAACAAACATCGGAACTGCATGGTGACATCGTCGTTTTGCCGATCACCCTCATCAATGCATACCCTTTTATTCCGGGAACAGTTAACGGCGTTGCCGGCAAATTCATGTTCGATACCGGGTTCGGATCATCCATTTATCTCAATGATCATTTTATCAGTCTGCCTGATAAAAAAATGAAAGGCAATGGCGTTGTTGCCAGCGGCCAGTCTTTCACGACCAATGTAAATGATACCATCAGAGAGATCAAATTTACCAACGGTATTACTTACCGAAACCTGGAAAATATCAATAGTGCGAACTATGATTTCCTACAGCAGTACATAACCCCTGACTTTCTCGGGTATATCGGTCATGATTTTTTTAAAGGCTATCTTTTTAAACTGGATTATCTGCACAGAAAGGTCACGTTTTATAAAACTTCTGCCGGGCGTAATATTTCTAAGGACTTTTTAGCGAATGAAAAGGTTTTGGCTGTTATAGATTTTGAGCTCAGAAAGTTACCCAATCATCCGCTTGTTAAAATAAAAATAGACGGCATCGACGTTTTAGGGTCATTTGATACAGGCCAAAATGGGTTATTGCAATTAGATGGCCCATCCGCTAAGATGCTCAGAAGCCAGGGTAACGTACTTACGTCAGGTACAGACAGCGGCGGCGATACCTTGCTGAACATTAAAAATATAACGATCGACGGGAAATTTAAAACTGCTTTAAAAGGAGTGGAATTGGCTGATCTGAAAGCTACCCAGGTCGTCAGGAGAGAATTGGGTATTACCGAGCCGAACCTGCTGGACATCGGTTACCGGCTCTTTTTACAATATAAAACGGTTTGGGATTATGCTAATAAAAGGATCTACATTTTGGAGTATTGATGACCGGGACCGGGTCAATAGCCAACGGCGTGTGCCATACCCACATCTGCCAAGCGCTAAAAGCCACCGGAACGAATGCCCGGTGGCTTTGCTTTTTACTTTGAGGGGTCAAAGCCTACTGTCGCAGGCATAAGAGTACATCGCTAATTATCCAAGAATTTGGACAAGGTGAAAACACAGCTTTTTATCAACCATGAGTGATTTATTTGTCGTTAGTCGTCGGTATTTTCTATTGTTTGAGAGGGTTGGCATATACAAAACGCCTGTTCACATAATAGAATTAGCTACCTGTGCCAGGTAAGCTACTTTCGTTCATCGTTTTCGGAACAAGTAATCCGGGATCTGATAAATCAACTCAGATCTCAGGTACCACTCGAAAACGGAATAACATCTATTTTTTAACATAAAGAAAATTACAATGAAAAAGGCAACAACAATTTATCTGATAACGTTCCTGGTAATGGGGTTATTAGCGGCATGCTCTTCACCTAAGTACTTTGGGAAAACCTATGCACCGACCCAAAATGTGGATGTTTATCTGGATAAAGCAGACGTTAAGAAAAATCACACCACTATAGGTACTTCCAGCGTCGGTAAAGGCTTCGGTTCAATAGAGGCTGCCCAGCAAAAAGTCATCGAATTAGGAAAAGCCAAAGGCGCGGACGGTGTGATCATGACCCTTACTGAAGAAGTAGTGAGTACCCAGCAGACCGGTTCAGGATTCGTTAACAAAACGAACAAGAAAAATGTTACGAGTACGAACAGCTCAAACACGACGGATATTAAAACGAAAAAAATAACCGCTACCTTCATTAAATACGAATAAGGAACCGGCCTGGTCAGTAGTTTACCAAATACGAAATAGCATGTTTAGATCAGTATGGACGTTTTTTAAAATTAATAGCAGGCGCTTGTTATTACTGACGGTGTTCTCGCTGTTCATTTACGGAACGTTCTTTATGCTGTCGTATCTGGTCACGCCTGAGAAAACGATCAAAAATTTTGCGGGACAGGATGGCCTGGCCTTTGGTATATTGAGCTTTGTGGTGGAATCCGTTATCACCCATTATGTGCTGATCTTCGTGGTCATATTACCCGCCATGCACGGACAGCGCCGCCGCCGGAGTGCTCTGGTCATTACCGCTATCCTGTTTATAGTGAAGTTTTCCGTCAACTATGGCACCTATTTGTATGAAAGCAGCAGTGGTAACACTGCTGCTGCCAGGTTATCTGAAAACTCGCTGAGGTGGATCCTGCTTATATCTTATGTGTTCACGCTGGTCAGCAGTCTATCTGTAGCCTTACTGGTTGAATGGGTAAACAAAAGCAAAGAGCGTATCATGCTGCAAAAGCAAAAGACCGAAGCCGAACTGATCGCCTTGAAGCATCAAATCAATCCGCATTTTCTGTTCAACTCGTTAAGCTTCATTTACGGGAAGGTGATCAAATCGGATAGAGAGACAGCTGATTCCGTACTGATGCTGGTCAATATAATGCGGTACGCATTGGGGACGAGTGAAAGTACTGATGGCAAGGTAAACATCATGGATGAATTGGAACACTTGAAAAATGTGATAGAGATCAACCAGCGCCGTCATAACCATGGTTTAAATATCCGGTATGAGGAGCAGATAGACGACCAGTCCATCAGTATTCTGCCGCTGGTACTGATTACCCTGGTGGAGAACGCGTTCAAGCACGGCGACCTGCATGATCCGGGCCATCCCTTATTGATCAGGATCAGCACCGGGGTTAACGAACTTACTTTTTACATTGAGAATAAAAAAGGGAGAGGTTTAAAAGAACTTTCCAATGGTGTCGGCCTTCAAAACATCCGGCAGCAACTTATGCTGACCTATGGCAGCCGTTCTGCCTTTGTGATAAAGGATTCCGAAGGTATTTTCAGTGTAACTTTACATATAACATTTGCCGTATGATAGATTGCGTAATAGTAGATGATGAGCAGCATGCGATAGACCTGCTTGTTCAGCACATCAGCCAGGTGCATTTCCTGCGGATAGCCGGTACAGCCACCAATCCAATAAATGGACTGGCAATGATCACTGATTTGAAGCCCGGACTGGTATTTCTGGACGTACAGATGCCGCATCTTACCGGGATAGAGATGCTGAAGCTGATCAGCAAGGACAGCCATATCATCATGACCACAGCCTACAAGGAGTACGCTCTGGAAGGGTTTGAGCATGCCGTCGTGGACTATCTGCTGAAGCCGGTCCAATTCCTTCGCTTTTTGAAAGCGGTTAACCGGCTATGGACGATAAACAGCAATCTTCGGCCTGCTACGGAACAAGATCATTACGTGTTCGTGAAAACGGAACAAAAGGGTAAACTACTGAAGATAGACTCAAGGAGGATCACCTACATTGAAGGCCTGAGTAACTATGCCATTATTCACATGGACGACCAGAAAAAGATCATCACCTACCTCAAACTGAAAGAGCTTTCGGAGAGTTTGTCTGCCAGGGGGTTCGTCCGGATCCATAAGTCATTCATCATTTCACTTAGCCATCTGACGGCGGTAGAGGGAAACATGGTCAGGATACTTAATCAAGATCAACCGATATCCATTGGTGAAGCTTACCGGAAAGACTTTTTTGAATTTATCAATAGCAAAATGTTATCCCTGCCCCCGGACAGCACGGTCAATTAACAGCTAAGAGCCAACCCATGGCTTATCAATAACAGTTAAATAATTTTTAAAGCCGATCAGTTCCCGGTTGCTATAAACGCACCATGGCCGTGCTATGTCCGGCATTGGCTAGTGATCCGGTTGGAACCTGGTCGGCTTATACCAGTTAAAACAAATAGAAATGAAAAACAAAACACGCGTATATCTTACTTCCGCAAATAGCCGCCTTAAGGCAATGTTTACTTTTCTTTTATTATCAGCGGGTATGACCGAGGCTTCAGCGCAAAAGTCACTGATCATAAACACTCTTTCAAAGCATAATATAGATCAGTCATTGCTGGATCCGTCAAACCTGAGAGTGCCCGTGGATCGCGCATTTGATCTGCGGGAATCAACAACCAACGCCGGTAAGACAAAGATGTTGGAAGCCAAATTCGAGCCATCAGGGGCTGGCCGTGAACACTGGACAGTGGTTTCTGTGGATGGAAAAAAGCCGTCACTGTATGAGACCAACATGTTTCGTAACACCAGGGAAACACCGCCGGTCGACAAGCCGGACGAAACGACTTACCGGATAGACAGCGAAACCGCGGATCAATTGGTCATCAGCTATAAGCTGGATGCCGCATCGATCCCGAGAGATGCCACATTTCTGAAAGATTGCCGGGCGGTCCTGACTGTTGATCTGAAAAGCAAGCAATTGACGCAACTGCAGTTGGTCAATGAAAAACCGGTTAAGATTGGTCCGCTTACTGCCAGTAAATTTGAAATTGTAACGAAGTATGATTTTGATAAGTTAGCCAGGCGTTATCTTCCATTAAAAGATGACCTGCATATGGAAGCAGCATTTTTAGGAAAGACCATAAGTACCCATATCGAAACTATTTATTCCGGGTATAATAAAGGGCGATAAATGTTACAGTGATCTGAATGCTTCGTAATGACACTAAGCAGGCTTCTACTTAATCAGCCCGATATGCGGATGTAAGCATGACAATTGTCGATGTATTTTTTTATCAATTCTCATCGTCTGCGGACACCTCTCTGAGGCATTTTTACATCGTTAACTCACTACGGTTTTGCTGAGGTAAAAACTGACCCCAAAGCAGTAATACAAACAGCACATCTTTAGCGAGGGTAAGCTGATAATCACTCAAAATTATTATGAAAAAAACTATTGCATTGCTCACAGCAACATTGATCACTTTAGAATTATACGCGCAAACGGGAACTTCGTCCGCCGGAGCGGACCTGATCGTTTATCACGCTAAGATCACCACGCAGACTGCCGCACAGCCACAGGCGTCAGCACTGGCCGTAAAAGCTGGCAGGATCTACGCGGTAGGCAACGACGACGAGATCCTTGCCCTTAAAAATGCTAACACCCGGCTGATCGATGCGGACGGCAGACGGCTTATTCCCGGACTCGAAGATTCGCACATGCATCCGTTGAATGAAAGGAATTTTACACAAAAGGTAAAATGGGATGGCATACCGACACTCAAACGTGCGCTGGAAATGCTGACCGAACAAGCGGCAAGAACACCGGAGGGACAGTGGGTAAAGGTAACAGGCGCGTGGTCTCCTTACCAATTTAAAGAATACCGCGAACCTACCATCGAAGAACTGAATAAAGCGGTGCCGAACAAGCTTCTTTGGGTACAGTATGCATACAACAGGATATGGCTAAATAAGCCGGCTATGAAGTTCTTCGGCATCGGGACGCCGAAATTTAAGGCTGAACCAGGCACTGTCCTTCACAAAGACAGCAAAGGGAACTATACAGGTGTGATCGACGCCAATACCTTCGTATTTGTGGCATTAGACGCCATGATGCCGACACCGACACCAGAAGAGCAGGTCAGCTCACTTGAATACCTGATCAGGGACCTTAACCATTTCGGGCTCACTACAGTCATTGAAAATTCCAGCGTAATCGGATACCCTGAAGGTCACGCGCCAATCGAAACCCTGATCAAAGAGAACAGGATGAACATCCGTTTTCCGTTCGTCGACCTTGGGTTTACTTACGATCCTAACAAAAGTTGGGTGGACACCGAGATAGAAAGGGTCACCAAAATTTCACCGATAAGCCCGGGACAAAATCTTAACCCGAATATGGAGCACGGCCATGAATATGAAGGAACAGGTGAGGTACTTAGTCCCGAGGTTCATGACCATGAGAACTTTGATAAACCAGCTATCATTATTCCTAAAGAGAAGATGAAGAAGTATGCTGAAGAGTATGTTCGCAAATTAATAGAAAAGAGGATCCCGTTCCGGGTGCATATGTCCTACAATGAAAATCTTACACCTTTCCTGGATGCATTTGAGGAAGTGGTGAAGACAACGCCGCTGGACGGCATGCGCTGGGCTGTTGAACATGCAGAGACCATCAGCGATGAAAATATCGCAAGGATCAAAAAGTTAGGGGGCGGTATCGCACTTGACAATAAAATGGCACTGCACGGAGAAGGTTTTATAAAGACCTATGGCATAGAAAAAGCCATGTACACACCAAGGTTTGGTGCGTTGAAGAAAAGCGGCATTCCTTTATCATTGACCACAGATGCATTCCGCGTTTCTCCGGCCAACCCATGGACAGGCATCAGTTGGGCAGTGACCGGCAAATCCGTTTCTGGTAAAGTGATCTTAGCCGAGGATAACCGCCTCACGCGGGAAGAAGCCCTACAATTTTATACCACAGGGGCGGCCTGGTTCGAAAATGAGGAAAATGAAAAAGGCCGGATCGCGCCCGGTAATCTTGCTGATTTCGTTTTATTAAGTGATGATTATTTTACTATCCCGGACGATGAGATTAAAAACCTGACATCTGTACTGACCGTGGTTGGCGGAAGAGTGGTATATGGTTCGGACAAATATGGTGACCTCTCTCCTAAGCTCGGGGAGGTGCTGCCATCCTGGTCGCCAATAAAATATTTTGGTGGTTATTATTTTGGAAAAAAATAAATATAACCTGTGCCTGGTTCTGGACTACTCATCATAAGTAGTTATGTGTTACACATTCCATGATCAACTACTTTTCCCAGCGGCGAAAGCTTTGAACTGAAAGGTCAAAAAACATAATGATCATAAGTTTGCCTTTCGTCGCTATCTATAATTAATTTCGGAATTTCGGTAAATATCGATATATTTGCACCATGGAATTAATTATGGTTTTCAAGGCGCTCAGTAATGAGACCAGGATAAACATACTTGTTTGGCTCAAGGAACCTCATCTGCACTTTCCAGCTGATGAATTGCAGGACTATGATCCTAATCTTGGTGTTTGTGTAAGCGACATTAAGGCAAAGACCGGTCTATCTGCATCCACCACATCAGACTACCTGAGCCTTTTACAAAAATGCGGGCTGATAGAAGCTACCCGCGTTGGCCAGTGGACATACTATAAGCGCAATGAAGGGGCGATCGAGACCTTAAACAAATTGATCAAGGAAGCATTCTAATTTTTTTAATTAATAAATTCGGAATTAAGCGAAATATCTAATCATGAAAGCAATTTTTATCAACAATTATGGAGGTCCTGATGCCCTCCAGTTAACGGAAGTGAATACTCCTTACATAACAGATCCGTCCCAGGTACTCGTGAAGGTAAGGGCTACCTCAGTGAATCCACTCGACATCCAGGTAAGACGAGGAGATTACGCCTCATTGTTTGATCTGCCAATTATAACCGGGCACGACATTTCGGGCGAAATTATTGCAGTGGGTGAAACAGTGAAAAACTGGCGACCGGGTGATAAAGTCTATTATTCTCCGCGTTTTGGCGGCCCGGGCAGTTACGCCGAGTACCACCTTACAGACGAAAGCTCAATATCCAGGATGCCCGCTAATCTTAGCTTCGAGGAAGCTGCTGCTATCCCCCTTATTGGAGGGACGGTATGGGAGATGCTTGTGGTACGGGCTAATCTAAAAAAGGGAGATACTATTCTCATCCTCGGAGGTGCGGGTGGCGTTGGAACATTGGCAATACAGATCGCTAAATCATTGGGAGCTTTTGTGTACACAACAGGACAAAGCCTTTTATATGAGCAACTTCAACATCTTGGAGCCGATGTAGTTATTGACCACCATAGAAAAAACGTTATTGAAGAGATACAGGCTCATACCAAGGGCAAAGGTGTGGACGTAATTATTGATACCGTCGGGGGCAGCACACTTTCAGACAGTCCCCTTGCCCTGGCTAACTATGGTAGAATTGTAACACTGGTTGATATTGCTCAGCCCCAAAACCTAATCCATGCCTGGGAAAAAAATGCCACTTATCATTTCGTTTTTACCCGACAAAGCAGGGATGAGCTCCATCATATTACCAGATTGATTGAAACCGGGCATGTAAAGCCGGTCATCGACAGTATCTATCCATTAGAAGAGGTGAAAAATGCTCACCAAAGAATAGAGGATGCAAAACGAGAGAGACCTCTACTTGGAAAAATAGTATTGTCACTGTAAAAATGTGTTCGATTTTCCTCAATAACGACAGTGTCTGACTTTCGTTTTACAGGCTAACTTTTTTAACGTATATTTTTTATTTGTATATTAGAATGACATAGGGGTTATAATAAATGTATCAGAAATTAATTAATTACATTGAGAATTATTCAGGTTTACCAATAAATTTTACTGAAATAGAGCTGATAAGCAGTACTTTTCAGCCAAAAAAGCTGCGTAAAAAGCAATATTTGTTACGAGCGGGCGAGGTTTCTAAACATACGGCCTTTATACTGAAAGGCGCTATGCGCCAGTATTGCATTGATGATAAAGGAAACGAGAAGATCGTACAGCTATTCATTGAAAATTACTGGGCGGATGACCGCGAAAGTTTGATTTCACTCGAACCCTCGAAGTACAACATTCAGGCATGGGAAGACACAGAAATGCTGATCATCACACCAAAAGACATCTTCGAACTGGCAGAAAAGATTCCTGCGTTAGGGCAAATGATACGGGTAATGGATGACAGGCACGCTATAGCTTTGCACAAGAGAATAAATTCAATGATATGTGGTACAGCGGAGGTGCGCTACATGGAATTCACCAGCAAACATCCGCATTTTGTGCAGCGGTTCCCTCAGCACCACATTGCGTCCTATCTGGGAATAACTAAAGAAACACTAAGCAGAGTAAAAAAACAATCCATACGATGATTTTCTGTGATATGCAGGCATAGGACAGGTATGATCAATACCAAATACTAAAGGCTGATCAACATCAGCCCTTAGTTATAACTTGATCTCTTTAATTAGTCATATAACATACTATCCATTGCATTTAAATCAAATTACTGTGGTCCATCTTTAAATGGAGGTGCACACGCTCAGTTAGGATAGCTGACCAGGTTCAAAGTAGAGAGTGCTTTTAAAAATTCGGTTATTGGTGACGCCTGCTTAAGATCGCCGAGGTCAACTGCTGCAAACCCTAAATCTGTGATGATCCTTCCAACGGACTCTTTAGCAGCGGGGTGATCACCTGAATAGAAGATAACACGATTACCGCCATTTACGGCAGGGTCTGCATCAAGCGTTGCCGCTATCAGGGTGTTAAAGGCTTTAACGACCATAGCTTCAGGTATCAGTTCAGAAATTACTATACTCGTCGGTTTGTCAGCAGCGCCGCCATTCATGTTATTGGTGGCATCAATAACTATTTTCCCGGCAAGTTGTTTTTTTACTTTTTCCAATGCACCTGATGTTTGATCCCACATTACGGCAAGAACAACCAGGTCTGCATTAGCCGCATCTTCGGTTGTGCCGGCCGATGCCAATTCTCCGAGCTCTTTGACCAGGGGTTGCAATGATTCAACTCCTCTTGAATTTGAAATGATGACGGGATATCCTGCATTTACAAATTTTTTCGCGAGTGCTTTTCCGATATGGCCTGCGCCAATAAATCCAATTTTCATAAGTTTATGTTTTTAGTTATTTACAATGTAAAAATGCAGTCTGAAGCGGTCGGAAGACGATGAGATATGATAAAAAATAATGTCGACAATTGTCAAGTGTATACGCGTATTAAAGTAGCTGTCATCATTAGGATTGTAGATGACGAATAGCGCTGCGTTCAGTCTGATAGCTGATCCTGGAGTTATTGGCCAAAATCAAAAGCTACGTTTTCATAGCGTTATTTCAAACTGCCATTTTGGAGTATTGCATTGCCAAATTGAGTATCAGAGATATTAACTTAGAGAAGCAAAAACGGCAGTAACACAGTTTCGTTCATTGCTTAATACAAGTGAATGTCCGCCATGCTACTGCCGTCAATGATACTGATCTGAATGCTATGCTTTGCCGCCTGAAGTTTAAGCTAAAAGTTCGCCCATGCCGAACAACGTTAAGCCTTTTCCGAACTGTTCAGCGACAGCCTGGTTAGCCTCCTCTATATATTCCCCTGTGATCGGGTCAACGACGGTCCTCAAGGGTCTTTTCCCTTTTTCTGTGCCGACCAGTTTGACAACAGCATCGGCAACATCCTGAGGATTTGGGTTTTTGGTTTGGATCAGCCCGCCGATCGCAGCCACCATTTTGTTGGGGATATCGGCGATCGCACCATAGCCTTCAAATACCGACTGGTCTGAAGCGTATTGGGTCTTTTGAGACATCTCAGTAGGAAAAGCGCCCGGCTCCAAGATAGCTACATCTATACCTAAACGTTTGAGTTCGTAATGCAGGCCTTCGCTTATTCCTTCAAGCCCGAACTTAGACCCGGCATATATTGTTGCGAACGGAAAGGAAACCCTGCCAAAGCCGCTGGTCACGTTAATGATCAGGCCATCATTCTGCTTGCGCATAGCAGGTAGTACTTGTTTAATGAATCTCCAGGGCGCGAAAACGTTCACATCAAATATGGCCTGTACATCAGCCGTGGTAAAACTCTCTGCCACTCCATTCATCGAAAAGCCGGCATTGTTAACAAGTACGTCGATGGTGCCTTCTTTAGCTATAATGGTGTCAACGGCCTGCTTAACGCTTTCGTCATCGGTCAGCGTCACATCCAGCACGGTTACATTCTCTAACGCTGATAAGGCATTTGCCTTATCAGCGTTCTTTCCGTTGGTATCTCTCATGGTGGCGTAAACCTTATGGCCTATAGCTGCGACACTATGGGCGGTAAGCCAGCCGAATCCACTGTTTGTTCCTGTTATTAAAACTACTTTTTTGCTCATCTTTTTATTGTTTAAATGATAGCGCAAATTTTGGCAATTGGAACAGTGATACATTTACCATTTGGTAAAAAGTGATCTTAACGGATATTTTTTCTTATCCTGCTTAAGGACTGCTGCGTGATCCCCAGGTAAGAAGCGATATGGGAAAGCGGCACACGATTAACAAGGCCGGGAAAATGCTCTATGAACGATAAATAACGGGTGGTGGCATCTTCCGATACAAGCGGGCTTCTTCTTTCGATCGTTTTTAGCAAACAATTTTTTAAGATCAGATGCTCAATATCTTTCCAGCCAACGATCGTATTGCCGATCTCGTCCCAGTCCTTCTTGGAAAACACCAGGAATTTACAATGGGTAACGGCCTGTATATATTCGGACGCCACCACTTGTGCCTCGAACCGTTGCTGGTCAGAAACAAAATTATGCTCATCTATGAATGAATGCGTGATCTCTTCGCCTTTATTGTTATAGTAACAGAAACGAACGACGCCTTCCAGAATAAATCCAACGTACCTGGGTATCTTCCCGGCTTCAGAAAAATATTCCTCTTTATCAAGTTCCAGCGTTTTTGCCTTGCTTATGATGAAGTCTGTTTGCTGTTTGTTCAGATTCCCGAATTGCAGTATGTAATTGATGAACACTTCCATAAGTTAAATTTCGAATATATTGTGGGCAGTTCATTTACCATTTGGTAAAAAATGATGTTGTGTAAACATAAAAGTATCGATAAAACACAAACTTTCTGTTTTAGGAGGCAGCTACTGGGGTATCAGAGCCTAAAGTTTGCCCAATGATAATTGAAGACAGTAGCCTTAGTCAGGTTCACATCCTTAAACCAGCAAATCACAATCGAAGTGCATGCGAAAGGGTTCCTGTAATATTCTTAAATTCGGTCATTAAGACAATATAAGCTAATGATCTTTAGTTTTACCGCTACGCCGGAGTTTGATTTCATGACTTATTGTTTACAATTATTTGATAAAATATAAAATACGAATCGTCTTATGATTTAATCTACTGTACCCCATTTGTTCCTGATTTTAATCAAAGGAGAAAATAGATGTCATTCAATACTTTTACCCCGTTCTGACTTTGCTTTTTAGTTTTTAATTGCTCGTTTTTTGCTGTGGCGCTTTTATACCATCATCTAAATAGGTTTGCATTCGTACACCTACTGTTTGTTAAAATGTCCTGTTGATTTATTATAGTTCACCTGCTCTATGATGAAAACTGATGAAGACTACACCGAATATAACCCATCTCTGTTGTTTACAGGTGTTCTTGCCGGAGTAGGCGGTTCGTTAATTTTTTCGCTTTTCAACTTATTATGCTCTATCGTTATATAAACCAACCTAACTGCTGGAGTAGAGCTCGACCTGATGTTCAGGATTTTAAATTGGAATTTAAATAACTTTTACCCGATTACAGGTCTGCTATCAATTTATGTCACAACAAATCTATAACTGTTTCGTTAACAGTATATCCTATAGATTAAGCCGAAACGTACGATGCCGTTGCAAGACCCGCCATAGAGCGGGTTTTTTGTTTTAACTAAATCCCTTTCAAATCATATTATTTATGGTATGAGGTTAAATAAGACAGGAAGGGATTTTATATAAACAGTTGTTTTAAATTTAAAACATATTAATACTCAGTGTAGTATGCAAGTCCCGGCTTTTGATAGATCGGGGCTTTTTCTTATTCGTAACTTAATAATAAAACCTACGTATACAACCTTGTCATAATCGTATTGTTAGAGTTAAGACCTCCCGACAGCAATGTTAGGAGGTCTTTATTTTTTGGTATTTTTAATATTAAGTATATTTATTATGAAAATTTGGAGTGTTAGGAATGACTTGCAACGCTCTTGCCCCGGTTGCTGTTTCCGGGGTGTTTACCTTCCATATTAAAACTACTTACGGGTTGATGGTTAATGATGTTCTTGTTCAAGCCATACTATAGCGATAAACAGGTAGCTTACTCCATAACTGATCCATGTAGGCCACAACTGGCCCAACGCGTGAAAGGTGGCACTTTCAGGCTTCTTATAATTCCAGGATCATAATGGTGATCACAATAGCAAACACACCGTCCGAAAATGCACCAACGCGGTCCGGTGCCGTTTGATTTGTGATCTTCATTTTTTTATTCTCCTTTATCATGGCGTTAAGAATTCTGGAATACGGTGCTTTGTTAATTATCTTTTAAGTTAAAGATCCAGTTCAAGGGGCGCTACCGGAGCTGCACAACAAATAAGTACATTTCCCTCTGCCGGAGGATCAAGAGGGTCAGGCGAATAGGCAACCTTTCCATCAATTATGCCGCTTTCACACCGGTGGCAAACACCGGTGCGGCAGGACCACAGAACCGGGACATCGCAAGCTTCGGCGGCCTCCAATAAATTTCTGAAGTGTGAATTCCAGGGAAACGAAATTTTACTTTTTGCGAAGGTAACCAGAGGGCCCGTTCCGGCATTATCGAATGGAAGGTGTGGGGCAGTTGTTGAGTTCGGGGCATTCACACTATGGTTACCGAAATCCTCGTATCGGATATTTCCTTCGGGAATCCCAAGACTTCGGAGTGCGGCCCGGGTGTCTGATAGGTATCCTTCCGGGCCGCAAAGGTACCATTCACTTTGGAGGGGTATCTTCAGTTTTTTCAGCAATTCAAGATTGAGGCGCCCCTGAATATCATAATCCATTCCCTGTTGTTCATTTTCGCTTGGGCGGCTATAAATCCTTACCATATGAAAGTTGGCTAAGTCTGTGCCTATTTTTTTTACTTCATTTGCAAAAGAATAGTGCGCCCCGTTCTGTGTGGAATGAATCCACCATACTTCCCTCGAAACGGAATTCAGACCTACAGCGTAAAGTATGCCGAGTAATGGGGTGATACCAACTCCTGCGCTCAAAAGGACGAGCGGAGTTTTTCCTGACGACAGCGTAAAGGTTCCCCGCGGGGCGCTTACCTCCAGAATATCGCCGTTATTAATTTGTTCATGCAGATATATACTTCCACGTCCATCGATTTCGCGCTTGACGGCGATACGATAAGTTGTGGTTCCGGGAGGGCCACAAAGCGAGTACATGCGGAGGAGCGGAATGACGTTAGGGGCAGCCGGAATTCGTATCGCGATGTGTTGTCCCGGTATAAATTCAGGAAGCGGGCCTTTATTGGCAGGTTCAAGTTCAAAAGAGCGAACACCGTTGCTTTCCATTCTTGAACTCCGGATAACAAAGGGGCGAAACCCGAACCAGGCGGCCGGCCGCGATTGAATGCCGGTTAAACCAGCGTTTCCGCTATTAATTCCTTCCAACACAGCATGGAGTAATTCCTGGAAGGACGTTCGCCACCCTTCACTCAAAGCAGGAATCTTTAAAGCTTTCTTCAACCCCTCTTCAGAATGATCTTTTGAATATAGGAGCTGGTCAACATCAACTACACTCATGCTTTCCGGTCCCTTCGCGATCTGTAGGATCAAATCGCCTGCACCAATTATTCCTTCCTTTATCACCCTGAAGTAGAAACCCGGTCGTTTGTGTGCAACAAGTAATGCCGGCATTTCGGGGACCCCGGTGCTTATGCCGATTTTATAACAGGTAACCCGCGGCTGGGTAACTTCAAAAATGGCTGTGCCAATCTGGAAACGATCCCCAATGCATACATCTTTATCTGCTAACCCCTCAACGGTCAGGTTCTCTCCAAACCTTCCATACGCCCAGTCATCGCGTTGAAACTGTTTACGCCAGAATTGATAGGAGTCTGCCTGATAAACCATAACGGCCCGGTGTTCGCCTCCATGGCCTACAAGGTCTGATTGCGCATCACCGTCAATGTTGAATTGCCTGACCCTGACGGGCCCTTTTACCGGTGTCTTAAAAATGGAGGTCCTTATCATTTGGCCATTCCATTCTATCTCGCGCGGCTGTCCAACGTTTACTGAAATTACTTTCATACGCCTCCCATACCTTAAGTGTGACCGGATTTCGATTTGCAATTACCTTAATTCGAAGACAATTTGAATCCGGCGAAATTGTAATTACAAAAATACATTACTGCAATGAATTTCAAACATAGATTGAGCTTGCAATTTATATAGCCTGGCGGAAACTATAAAAGGCAGAGGCTAATCAAATTGTTAGTGGCCATCAGGCCCACTTCCTAAAATTATTGTATTAAGTTTACTTTGATAACAATTGTAAATGATGAAAAACCCTTTCTTATCCCTTTGCTGTATCGCCATTTTGCTATGCTTCACCTCATTTCAGCCAAAAGATGATTGGACATTATTGCTTGATAAAAATTTGTCAAAATGGGATATCTACCAAAGCTTCCGGTTCCCGAACGGGTATAAAGGTGCCGCTCCAAAAAATGCGGATGGAACTAATGTAAAACCTATGGGTTATAACATTAACCAGGATAAAGTATTTTCAATTATTATGGAAAATGGTGTGCCCGTGCTGAAGATAGATGGCGATATCTACGGCTGTATTTTCACCAAACAGGATTTTGAAAATTATCACCTTAAGCTAAAGGTAAAATGGGGCGATAAAAAATATTCACCACGTTTAAATGAAGACAAAGATTCCGGCGTTTTATACCATTCACAAGGCAAATGCGGTGTAGAGTATTGGCGTACCTGGATGCTGAGCCAGGAGTTTCAGGTAACAGAAAAAGGAATGGGCGATTACTGGTCGCAGGCCAGCTCACGATCAGATGTTAAGGCACGGAAAGATGGTAAAGATTATTTTTTTGATAACAGCGGCACATTAATGGCATTTGGCGGTGGTACGGGTAATGGTAACTTTTGCCACGCCGGAACAGATGCCGAAATAAAAGGAGACTGGAACGAATTGGAGTTAATAACCTACGGCGATAAAAGCGTCCGCATAGTTAACGGAAAGGTTGTAATGGCACTGTCAAACAGCCGGTATATGGTTAATGGTGAAGCAAAACCATTGATTAGTGGTAAAATTCAGATCCAGAGTGAAGCCGCGGAGGTTTATTATAAAGATATGATGATGAAGAAGATTGACGGGATGCCAAAAGAGTATGCCGGGTATTTTAAATAAGCACAATCCATGAACTTGAAATTTTTGTTTGCACTCATTATTGTTTTAGGCATATGTTGTCGTCTGTCGGCCCAGGTAACAGGCGCCGATAAACCAGTTAGCGCGGCTGATCTGGATTATCGTAAAGACGGTAATAATTACCTGCTCGTTTTGAAGGCTGGTCAACCGCTTATTGCCAGTCTTACGGCTTTTATGGAAAAGGAAAGATTGTCAGGTGCAAGCCTCTCCGGGATTGGCGCGGTTAAAAACGTGGAAGTTGCGTATTACGATATTCAGGCTCAAAAGTATAAGTACCACACATTTAAACCATCAATGGAGGTGCTTTCATTGAATGGAAATATGGGATATTTTCAAAATAAACCTATTGTCCACGCCCATGTCGCTTTAGCGGATTCAAGCTATACTGTACACGGCGGGCATGTTAAAGAAGCAGAAGTTTCCCTGATCCTGGAAATCTTTATAACCCCCACATCTAAACCAATTACAAGAGAGTGGAATACAAAATTTCCGGAACTTCGTACCATGACAACATTACGCGATTAAACGAGCTGTTTAAGCACCCGGCACCAGCACGCGTTTAGTTGATTTTCTATGTTTATACCCAGAGATCATGCGGAGCGAATTACAAATAGCTTTGGGTTTATAAAAGGCGCTTCCATCTCATCTGAAGCGCCTTTTGGTCAACTAAATATCAAACGTAAAACGCCGATTTCTTTTATTTCCAGATAGATTTCAATCCGGTAATCCTCAGGTTGTTTATATTTAACTTACCATCTGTAATAACAGTAAGGTTATTAAAATCGCTATTAGGGAAATAAACCGCCGTCATGGTAGTTAAACCTCCATCAGTAAATATTTCTACAGATGCTTTATCAACTACCAGGGTAATATCTGAGTTTTTAGCAGCAGTTAACCGGGGTGCTGTAAAACGGCCGGCAAAATTCTTTTGAAAATCAGTTTTCCCGGCTTTTGTACGGTCAATGTAATACTGATCCTTTCCGGCTTCATAACCTATCAGCAGCTCTTCTCCATTTTTATTTGACAGCTTAATGCTATAATCTTTTAGTTGGGCCAAATTCAATTTTAAAACATACTGACCTTTAAAACCGCCGATCTTTGAGGAAAGGTCAATAGTTTTATTAACCTGCAGCTGCTTTAAAACAACTGTTTTTGTATGGATATTTTTTAGCTCTTCTACAGGTTTAGATGCGAGTAAAATTTCCCCCTTACTTTGTTGTAGTTTAAGCTCACGTGGTATGGTCATGGCATTGCGCCATGTTTGTGTTGGCACCTGATTGGCATATTGCCAGTTACTCATCCAACCTAAAAATATTTTGCGGCTGCCTGTATTGCTCCATGTTATGCCGGCATACTCATCAGGGCCGTAATCAAGCCAGCGGGTATTGGTATCGATAGGGGTGAACTTATTACCGTCAAAGTTGCCTACAAAATATTGGGTAGCCGAGCCACCGTTTGGCCCTCCGGGGTTAATGTTTACAATCAATACCCAGTAAGTTTTTCCATTCAGTTTTAAAGAGAACAGATCCGGGCATTCCCATACGCCGCCATGGGCACCCTCTTTAATACCGAACTCACTTTCCTTTTTCCAGCTTTTCAAATCAGGGGCCGAATAAAATGATATATGATCCTGGGTGGCCAGTGTCATTACCCATTTTTTCTGCCGGGCATGCCACATTACTTTAGGATCACGAAAATCCTTGATACCCGGATTTTTCAACACCGGGTTGCCTTTGTATTTGGTCCAGGTGTTCCCGTTATCCAGGCTGTATGCAATGCTTTGATTCTGAAAAACCTCAGTTCCGGCTTTTTCTCCTTTCGGATCATGATGTGTAAAGATGGCTACCATTGGTATTTTACCATTTTTGCCAAAGCCCGAAGTGTTGTTTGAATCAACAACAGCACTACCTGAAAATATATAACCCAGACTATCGGGGTATTGAGCTATCGGTAGCTCTTTCCAATTTACAAGATCTTTACTTACAGCATGTCCCCAGTGCATCGGTCCCCAAATAATATCCTTCGGATAGTACTGAAAAAACAGATGATAGGTATGGTTAAAATAAACCATACCATTGGGATCGTTTACCCAATGTGCTTTTGGCGAAAAATGTACCTGCGGGCGATATTGCTCCTGGTAAGTTTTTTTTGGAGAATCCTGAGCTTTACAAACACAAGTTACTGTGATAAAGGTAATCAGCATTAATATGCCGCATTTTGTTTTCATAATTTAAGCTTTTAATAGGTTATAGATTTGGCAGGGGTATTCAAAAACCTTAAAATAAATATTTATAAAATAACTTTAAAATAATGGGACAACCCAGATTAGTTTATTAAACCAGGTTGCCCATTGTTGTTAACAATTTTAATATCCAGGGTTTTGTTTATATAAACCGTTGGTAAATGTAATTTCTGATTGCGGAATTGGAAGGTATTCATCTCTTCCGGCAGTAAATTTAGCCGTTGATAAAAATGTTCTCCTAACTTTTTCAATATTAATGTAGTCGTTTAAAGTTTTTTCTGCAATTCCCCACCTAACCAAATCAAAGAAACGTGCTCCTTCGGTTGCAAACTCCAGGCGTCTTTCCCATTGTAATGCTTTACGTGCATAGTCTTGGGTCCAGTTTGCTAAGCTATAGGGTTTTATGTTATAGGTTGAAGGAAAAGTACCATCCAGTTTTTTAAGTCGTGCGGTACTTGCCGCGGCTCTGTTTCTAATTTGATTAATTAATGGCAGTGCATTTGTCTGCTGCCCCAACTCAATATAAGCTTCGGCTTGCATTAATAAAACATCATCATATCTAATTATATCATAATTTTTTGCCGACCCCATAAACGGCCCAAGCTTAAAATAAGATGAACTTGTGGCCAATTGCTGGTTACGCATTGTATGAAAATTCCCATAAACACCCGGGTCACGCACCCAACTGTTACTGAATGGTTTTGTATTATCATATTTATACGGATGTCCGTCTATACCAACAGTGTGGTCTAATCTTGGGTCAACAGTAACTTTTGATAAATCGGCAATACTACTATTGAATGTATCAAAATTAGGTAAACCACTCGCATCAGTTGTATAAGCGTTTACTAAATTCTGACTTGCCGCATGGAATCCGCAACACCCATATTGAGGCGCTCCATGTGGATAATTTAGCCCGTCTTCAAAATTTAAACGCCCGGAAGTAGTTCCATCATTAATTGTAAATTGTATCGCGAATACAGATTCTGGTCCATTTTCCGTTTCAGGTAAAAAATTATCAGCAATATCACTACTTAACGAATATTTACCAGAAGAAATAACTGCCTGTGTAAGCGTAACAACTTCCTGTAACCTTGTTTTATTGATATTGATTACGTGGTGTTTTTCATCTTGTTCGTATGCCTGGTACAATCTCAATTTGGCTAAATAAGCCTGAGCATTTAATTTATTGGCCCTGGCTAACTCGGGCTGGGTGACCGGCAAGTTATCAATTGCATATTGAAAATCAGCAGCAATTTTATTCCATGAATCTTCATTTGATAACGTATTTGAAACTTTCAGAATGTCGTCAGTAGTTGCATTTTCATCAAAAATGGGTATGTTTTTGTATAACAATTTCATAGTAAAATAGCTATGCGCTCTTAAAAATCTCAATTCGGCCAAACGTATCTTTTTGTTTGGGAGTTCGGCATCTGAAAGTGAATTAACCGCCCTAAGCGCCACATTTGCTCTTGAAATAGATTTAAACAAATTTTTCCAGGTTCGTGAAACAAAAGAATCCATAGATGGCGTTACCAGGTTATAATGCTCCAGAGCATCAACTTCACCAACATCACCGGTACCACCACCGCCTTTATAAGCATCATCTGCACGAACGCTGCCATAGGCCCAGTCGCTATATATTGGTCCTATCATATCGCCATTACCAATGGCTGCATAAGCTGCAGTTACCAAACCTTCAATAGCGGCTGGCGACTTTAAATCTGAAGGAGACAGCACTCCTTTTGGAGTATAGTCTAATGCTTTTTTACAGGAACTAAAAATTATTAGCCCCGATAAAATAGTTGTCACTAATATTTTTGCTTTCATATTGAAATAATTTTTTCGTTAAAATGATGCGTTGACGCCAAAACTGAAGACCCGTGGAATTGGAACAGGATCGAGATCAATTCTTTCAGGATCAGGGCTTAGGTAGCTTTTATTTTTTAATGTAAATACGTTTTCGGCCATTGCAAATACCCTTAATCTGGTAAATACAGCTTTAGGCGTAATGGTATATCCAATTTGAATGTTTCTTAATTTGAAATAGGATGTATTTACAATAAAATAGTCAGAAGTCCGGCCTTCGTTGTTATTATCTTTTAGTGTTAATGCCGGTACGTTGGTGTTGGTATTTTGCGGTGTCCAGCCATCAAATACACCCGGGCCTACGTTTTCTCTGCTGTGCATCAGGTTGTTATACAGTGTATACACATCAAAGCCTTTTCTGCCAGCAACACCCGATCCAAATATTGATAAGTCGAACTTTTTATAAGTCAGATCAATTCGTGCACCGTACTCCAAAGATGGCAGTGTAGTGCCTATCCAGGTTTGATCGTTGGCGTCAATTTTGCCATCCTGGTTTACATCCACATAACGAATTCTGCCCGGTCCTGCGCCAATTTGTGTTGGAGCTGCATCAACTTCGGCCTGCGATTGGAAAAGGCCGTTTGTTTTATAACCAAATATGTCAAATTGTGAATGCCCTATTATGGTATTATCTATATTACCCGGATAAGCAGGTCTAACATTCTCTGGTAAATCTGTGATCTTGTCTCTAAAGTGCGAAAAGTTTAAAGTTACGTTGTAATTAAAATCTCCTGCTTGCTGGCCGTGATAGGTAACTAAAAATTCCCAGCCTTTATTGGTCTTTGATGCACCATTAATTGTTTTAGATTGCCCTTCGCCTAATGCCGATGCAATAGGAGGGGTGATCAAAATACCTGTGGTCTTTCTGGTAAAATAGTCAAATGAGCCCGAAATTCTATCGTTTAATATGGCAAAGTCTAACCCTGCATTTATTTCGTCGGTAGTTTCCCATTTAAGAGCAGGGTTTTGTGCCTGGGTTTGAACAAAGCCCGATGGCAACGTTCCTGTATTAGCACCAGACAATGAATATGCAGTGCCAACATTCATATACTGCTCCCAAAAGCCGGGTGTAAGTTGGTTTTGGGTGGTGCCATACCGCGTGTAGTAAAGCACGTAACGCGAAAGGTCGCCAATTTCCTGATTACCTACTCTTCCTATACCAGCTCTTAATTTCAGTTCAGAAAAAATGGTGTTGTTTTTCATGAAGCCTTCCTGGTCTATTTTCCAGCCGATTGAAGCGGCGGGAAAAATACCATACTGATTATTGACACCAAATCTTGACGAACCGTCACGACGAACTGTAAGCGAGACTAAATATTTGCTGGCATAATTATAATCCAAACGCCCAAACTGTGAAAACAAACTATTACCTATTGACCGCCCGGTAACTATGGTATTTCCTGTTCCGGCATCTAATGTAAAATAGTCTTCTGTTTGTATGGCGAAGCCTTGTTTAAGGGTGGTCTGGAAATCAGTAAAGGTTTTAATATACTCTGTACCAACTAATATTTTAAAGTGGTTATTGGCGTTTAAATCATAGTTATACCTTATTGTATTTGAAAGCGTGGTGCTCAGGTAATGGTTTTGGTCAAAAAATAGGCTGTTGGTGGTGCGGTTTAAGGCCCCTTCAGTAAAAGTTGGCGTTATTACCTTACTAAGGTATGTTGAGTTATCTGCTCCAAAATTAGATTTAAAATACAGGTTCTTAATCGGTTGGATTTCTAAAAACACGTTCCCAAATGTGTTTAAACGATTGGTATTATTCCATTTCGCAAGATCCTGCATGTGTAAAGGATTGTTCCTGTCAGAATAACCTGCTCCCGATTCGCCGGCATAGGTAACCCCATCTTTTTGATAAACCGGAATAGTTGGAGCTAATGTAACAGCCAAAAATGTAGTTGATGCTCCACCTAAGTCTCTGGTTGTAAGGGTTTCATTTGAGTTAGTTATTTTTAAATTAACGCCAAAAGCAGCTTTGTTATTAAATGCGTGCGTTATAGCATTAATGCTACCCGTAGTACGTCCATAATCTGTAAATCTAACAAGGCCGGTATTTTTGATGTTTCCAAAATTTATTTGAAGCGAAGAGTTTTTATTACCAATAGAGGCTGTAAAATCATTATTATAAACCACCGCGGTTTTATACAATACACTTTGCCAATCGGTATCACCTGCAGGGGTATTAGGATCACCACCTACAAATGGTTTAGGAACCACGCTACTTAAAACAGGATTATTATAATCATTATTCCAGTTAAAAGTATATATGTCGCCATAACCAGCGGCTGGGTCCTGGCCATCATTTACAGAAGCTTGCCACAACGCCCTGCCTCTGTCTACCGAATTTAACATTTTAAACCTTGAAGATTTTTCAGATTGAAATGAGGTGCTATTATTAAACTGGAACTGTACTTTATCTTGTGTATTTCCACCGTTTTTAGTTGTAACGATGATGACACCATTTGATGCGCGTGATCCATAAATTGATTCGGACGAGGCATCTTTTAGTACCTGAACAGATGCTATATTTGAGGGTGACAGATTTTGAAATACTTCTGGCCTGGTGGTTGGTATGCCATCAATAATATATAAAGGGTTATTATTGCCTAAAGTATTGGCCCCCCTGATTAAAATTCGGCTGGTTGACCCATTAGCCGATCCATCTTTTTCAATAAACAAACCTGCAACCCTGCCCTGTAACGCCTGCATGGTGTTTCCCGAACTGTTATTTTTTACCGGTGCTAAATCAACAACGGCAACCGCGCCGGTTAAGTCTTTCTTTCTTTCAGAGGTATAACCGGTTACAACTACTTCGTTAAGTGTGTTTTCTGCATCTTTAAATACTACATTAAGTACTTTAGTATCAGCAGTGATAGTCATCAGTATTGGTTTTGCACCTACATATGAAAATCTTACAGACTGGCCATTTTCCACAGCGATCCTGAATTTTCCATTAGCATCTGACAGTGTTGATTTTTGGGATTCAACAACCACTATAGTAACTCCATCTATAGGTTTGGATGAGTTATCTAATACGGTCCCGGTAATAATTCGGGATTGCGCGTATCCTTCACTTATTAGCAGTATAAGAAAGGAACAAATAAGTAATAATTTTCTCATTGATTTTGATTTAAGTGTAATTGGTTTGGTTAAAACATTTTGTTTATAAAGTCTTGATATTCTTTGATTTTATAATCCGGACAGCCTCCTTTCTTTGTTGCAATAAAGCCGCCCATCGCTATTGCATTTTTTAATATGATCTCGGGTGATATACCATGGTAATGGTTTACTATAAATGCCGCTAAAAAAGAATCGCCGCTGCCTATGGTATCTCTTACTTTTACCTCGCGCCCGGCAACATGGTAAGCTTTGTTCTCCTTATAGTAGGATGCGCCAAACTCACCTTTGGTAACTATGATCTCGGGTATATTAAAATGATCCTGAATAAATTTGATCTGTTCCGATTCTTTCCAGAACGAGCCCCTGAACAGGCCCTGCACCATTTCCAATTCGGCTTGGTTAAACTTTACAATATTGGCTTTATGCAGAAGGTCACCTAACAAGTCGCGGCTTATAAAAGGCGGTCTTAAATTAATATCGAATACTTTGATGGCATCGCTTTCCAGCAGTTCAAATAAGGTATTGCGCGAGACGATGTTTCTGGAAGCCAGACTACCGTAAACAAAATAGGTAGATGGTTTGATCTGCGTTTTGATGCTCTGGCTATCATTAATAAAATCCCAGGCCACAGGAAAAACGATCTCGTATGACACTTCGTTTCCGTTGTTCATGCTTGCGATTACCTCGCTGGTTGGGTGTTCCACATCTATTTGCAGTAAATGCTTTTTTATACCCCAGTTATCCAGCAGGTTTTCCAGCTTGTGCCCATTTTCATCATTGCCTATCTTACTCACCAGACTTGTTGGCATACCCAGCTTATTTAAATGGTACGAAACATTCAGCAAAGCGCCCCCGGGTTGAGGGCCGTCGGGTAAAACGTCCCAAAGTATTTCGCCGTAGCAAATGGCAGGGGTAACTGTATCAGCTTGTAAATTCATAATTTGATTATATTAATGCATTACCATATTAGTTTCAATCTGCTCTAATGACCTTCCTTTTGTTTCGGGCATGAACTTCCAGACAAAAATCAGCTGGCATATCATCATGGTGCCGAAAAATGAAAAGGTTATTGTACCGCCCAGTTTTTCAGCGAAGTATGGAAAGGAAAAAGCGATTAGCGCTGCCATGATCCAGTGAGTAGAGCTGCCCAGTGTTTGGCCTTTTGCTCGTACCTGGTTAGGAAATATTTCCGAAATAAATACCCATATAACGGCCCCCTGCGAAAAAGCGAAAAACGCGATGAACAACATCATATAGGCAGGAATAGCAAAACCACTGAGATGCCCGGAGTAAAATGTGTAAGCCACCAGGAAAAGAGAAACGATTAAGCCGATTGAACCGATGATCATTAGTACGCGGCGGCCAACCTTGTCTATAATATTAATAGCCAGCAGGGTGAATATAAAATTGATTGCCCCAAGACCAACTGTTGACAAGAGTGATGAATGCGCCCCAAGACCTGCCATTTCAAATATGCGCGGGGCGTAATAAATAATAGCGTTGATGCCCGATACCTGGTTAAAAAAGGCGAACAAAACTGCTAAAACCACAGGTGTTTTGTACTGCCCCGAAAACAGGTTCTCACTTTTACCACTTTCATTTAAATTAGAATTACTGATAGCAGTCAGTTCACTTTCACAGTCCAGCGGATTGATTATCCGTAGTATTTCAAGAGCTTTGGCTGTTGCACCTTTTTTGAGAATGAGCCAACGGGGGCTTTCAGGTATAAAATAAATGAGCACCAGAAAAAGCAGTGATGGAAAAGCCTGTACGCCCAGCATCCAGCGCCATGAAGTATCGCCCCCCTGGCTAATGAGGTAATTGGAAAGATAGGAAACCAATATGCCCAATACCACATTAAACTGGAACAACCCAACCAACTGGCCGCGGCGATCAGCAGGCGATACCTCTGATATATAAATTGGTGCGGTTACTGATGATATACCTACACCCAAACCGCCCAGTAGTCTGAACACTAAAAATACATACCAGTTATCGGCAAGCGCGGTACCAACTGATGATAATAAATAAGCCGCAGCTACAAAGTATAAGGTGTTTTTTCGCCCAAAGATATCTGAAGGCCGGGCACCTAACAATGAACCTATTACTGTACCTATTAAAGCGATAGAAATTGTAAGGCCATGCTCTACTACTGATAAATGCCAGAATTGCTGGATAGATTTTTCGGCGCCTGATATTACAGCGGTATCAAACCCGAAAAGAAAGCCACCAAGGGCCACGACCATGGACCAGGCCAGGACGGAATGTTTTCTCATAATATTTATTAAGGTGTTATTGGATTTATGCTTGCAAAGTAGGCCAATTGAGGAGGTGCCTGTTACCGATTCCGTATCAAAAAAGTATAAAAACAAATCATTATATATCTATCTGATTTACAGATAAATAAAATTTAAAATCAAAGAGTGTAAATTGAAATCTTCGTTTATGTTACCTGTTTCTTTCAATCCTGTAACATTGTTGCGGTTGTTGCGGGGTTTTGGCAAAGCCCTGAATTTGTTTTGTAAAAACATTTATTGATACCTTTACTTTGTTTAATCCTAAAAGGAAAAATAAACCAACAATTAATCCTGTTAATCACCTTTTCTTCCAAATAATTTGAGCCGATGGCCTTTCGCAACAAATGGCATAGTAAAAACCGACTGATCAGTACCCTGATGGTCATTATAGCTATGCTTATTACCGAGAGTTGTAAAAAGGCCGATAAAACATCGCAGTATACAATAGGGTTTTCGCAATGTATTGGTTCTGATCTCTGGCGCCGTACCATGCTTGATGAAATGAGGATGGAACTTTCATTACACCCCGACGCCCGCTTCATTTATGCTGATGCCGATGGTAACAGCAGCAAACAGGTTGAACAGGTAAAGAAAATGCTTGACGAGGGTGTCGATCTCCTGATCATTTCTCCAAATGAGGCACAACCGCTTACCGGTATAGTGGAGCAGACTTACAATAAAGGCATTCCTGTAATTGTGATCGACCGTAAAACCTCATCAGCCTTATATACAGCTTATGTTGGTGCAGATAATTACCAGATTGGTAAAATGGCTGGTGAATATGCAGGTACCCTTTTAAAAGGCAAGGGGAACATTGTAGAAGTAATGGGGCTTCCCGGCTCTTCGCCGGCTATTGAAAGGGACCGCGGCTTTTCTGACGGGTTAAAGAAATATACCGACATACATATAACCGCCAGGGTGTATGGCGATTGGCTGAAGGATAGTGCTGAAAGGCAATTGATAAGGATTGAGCCTGTTATAAAAAATGCGAATGCATTATTTGCCCATAACGATGTAATGGCGCTCGGGTCGAGAAAGGTTCTTGATAAATTTAAAATAAGGCACGGCGTTAAAGTACTGGGTGTTGATGCACTGCCTGGTAATGGGGGAGGCCTGCAAATGGTTGCTTCAAAAACCATTGATGCCAGCATGATATATCCTACAGGCGGTAAAGAGGCTATTATGACGGCCTTCAGGATCTTAAACAAAGAATCTTTTGCAAGAGAAAATTTATTACAGTCGGTCGTGATTGATTCTACCAATGTACAGTTAATGAAGCTGCAATGGAACAAGATCAATAGCCAGCAGAAAGATATTGAACGGCAGCAGGCTTTACTTGAAGAACAAATAAATATTTATAACAGCCAGCAGGTTATTTTAAACATCATTGTAATATCGCTGGTACTGGCTTTAGTATCAGGAGGGCTTGCCTTTTACTCGCTGATGGAAAACCGCAAGATCAATAAAAGGCTGGAGGTTAAAAACAATGAAATATTAGCACAACGCAACCAGTTGATCGAGATGTCGGCCAGGGCCGAAGTGGCAACCGAAGCTAAATTAAAGTTCTTCACTAATATTTCGCATGAGTTCCGCACACCACTTACGCTCATCCTTTCGCCTGTTGAGGATATGATGAGCAACGAGAAGTTCAATATAGTTGCCGGTAAAAGTTTAAAACTGATCCATAAAAATGTATATCGCTTATTGCGCCTGGTTAACCAACTGATAGATTATCGTAAAATAGAATATGATAAACAGCAGATTAATGTATCACCCAATAACATTATTGAATTTACCAGGGATATCATAAATAGCTTTCAGGACAATGCGCAAAAACGCAATATTAGCTTGAGCCAGGTAAGCGATGAACAAAATATAACGGTTTGGTACGATGTTAATCTGTTGGATAAGGTGTTTTTTAATATCATAGCAAATGCACTCAAATTTACCAACGATAATGGCCGTATACAGATAATCTTCAAAAAGAACGATAATAATACCATTGATATAGCCATACAGGACAATGGAATTGGTATGGAGCCTGAAGAAACAGCGCATGTATTTGAACAGTTTTACCAGGCCGAAAATGGCTCATCAAAAGGATCAGGCTTGGGGCTTGCCTTGTCAAAAGAAATAGTGACCCTGCACCATGGGAGTATCCAGGTGATCAGTAAAAAATGGCAGGGAACTACCTTCATTATTAATATGCTGTTAGGTGATGAACACTTTGATCATCCTGCCCAACAAAGTATCAATAAAAAACAAACCGATATTGAAGAGCGTGCAAAAATTTATGTGACCGACCTGGAAGTGCCTGCAATAAAAAAACAGGAAGAGGAAACATTTGGCGCTCCAAAAGAACAGTCAATACTGATCATAGAAGACAATAAAGATCTGCTGAATTACCTGAGCGAAAAATTAGGCGAGACTTATGAAATATTTACTGCCGATAATGGAGCAAGCGGGCTAAATGAAACTTTTGAACGCGTCCCGGATCTGATCATATCTGATGTTGTATTACCTGGTATGTCTGGGAAAAATATTACCGTTAATCTAAAAACCGATATCAGAACCTCACACATTCCCATCATATTATTAACCGCACAGGGCAGTGTTGAACAGCAAATAGATGGCATAACCTGCATGGCTGATGCCTATATTATTAAACCTTTTAACTTTGATTATTTACTGGCTACGGTTAAAAACCTGATCAAAAACAGGGTGATTCTGAAAGAGCACTTTACAAGCGATGTGAGTAATACCAATATGCCGGTATCAAAAAACCTGGATAAAAAGTTCCTGAATGATTTTGCAGGTATCGTAGAGCAAAACTTAGCCAACGAAAACTTTAGTGTAGATGAAATATGCAAAATAATAGGTGTTTCCAGGATCCAGCTTTACCGCAAGGTTAAAGCATTGCTTGGCTGTAGTATCTCTGATTATATTTTAAATCGTCGGTTAAAAAAAGCAAAATATTTACTGATGAATGAAGGGTACCCGATATCTGAGATCACTTATATGGTTGGTTTTTCTACCCCTAATTATTTCTCCACTGTTTTTAAGGCAAAATATGGCTGTACCCCAAGCGAATATAAACGCAAGCAGCATTTGTAACTGGTATAACTTATTTATAATGAAATTTTTTATTTCTTCCTGATCCTTAGCAGGCCGTTAGCGGTAGTTGCATAAATAACACCTTTTGAGTCCTGAACTAATTGATAAATTGTATAGCCGGGTGCGGCAGAATTGTTATTGTGATAGTTTTCCCAACCATCTTTCAAATTAAACCTTACCAGGCCCGACTGATCTGTACCTATCCACAAAACATGTTCAAACTTGTCATACAATATATTATTGACACGGTTTGAGGGCATTCCTGAATTTTTATCGTTATAATGAATCCAGTTGCCGTTAGTTTTCAGCACCGCTACACCCTCTTTATCATTATCTCCCTCAACTTTATTGATGCCAATCAACGAGAAGTAAAGGTTACCCTTTTCATCTTCTACAGCGCCTGAAATGCACACGTTTTTCAATGGTGTATCAAATGTATTAAATGTAGTTACAAAGAAGTCTCTATCAATCATGATACTGCCTTTCGAAGTACCTATCCATAAACGATTCCGGCTATCAACATAAGCATACAAAACATTATTTGAGGGTAGCAGTGGTATCGTTTTTTTATTCAATAGCACAACCTTATCATTTCTTACTACTACCAGGCCATCTTTAGTAGTAAAAATAAGTTTACCGTTGCTGCTATTTAAAATGTGCGTAATGCCTGATTTTATAAACTTTTTGAAATCGTATACCTGCCACCCGGCATCGGTACACTTGTATATCGTATTGTTAATGTAAACCCATTTGTTATTGTCTTTGTCCACAGTTATATCCCGCACGGCTGTTTCGGCGGTAAATGGCGAGTTAAATTCATTAACCGGATTAAAAGTTTTTCCATCAAACCGGGTCAGCCCCCGGGCAGTAGCATACCACAAAAGATCAGTTTTATCTATGGCAAAAGATTGGGCAATATTATCAGGAAGAGGTGAATTATATTTGGTCCACACTGTAAATTCATAGTTTTTTAATGATGGATTATTATAAACAGCTTTTTCGTTATAAATAACAGGATCGCCGGGCGGCTTTAATTGAGCCAGGTCCATTCTCTGCATCTGGGCCGATATATTGCCATTAACAATACGGAAAATTACGTTCACAGATGCAGCCACTGGCTTGCCGTTTTCTATAGCTGGTTTCCATATATTACCATTCAGGTACCTGATCAACTCAGCTGTTAATGGGCTGTTGGTGACATCAGTATGGCTAAGCACGCAGCTAAAACCAGAGGGTTCTACCAAAACCTGAAAGGTTATTGATAAATTGACATCTTTTAACAGATATTTACGATTGATTCTGTCGGTTATATAATCCAGCGTAAACTGAGCACATGTTGCTTTTGGATCTCCGCAGTCCATACAATAGTTTGAAGCATTGCATAGTTCTATTTTTTCGGAAAAAAGATTTTGCGCGGAGAGTACCGCGGGGAAAAAGAAAATAAACAGACCGATAAGCAATAGCTTACAAATTTTGCTGGGATATAACAATGTTAACATTACAGTTTATAAAGTAAAGAAAGCAAACTCAAAACGGCAAGCGAATGATAGTTAAAATTGGTTAAAGTCTTACGCAATGGGATCAAGCTTGCTTTTGTAACTAATTTGTTATTGTTCGTTTTCTGTATCGGCAAGATATTAACGATTTATGCTAACTAAATCATGTAGCAATTGCTAATCAGAGTTATTAAAAATTGAACTTATAAACAGGACAGATTTTTAATTATCTTTACTTGGTAATCTATACCAGACCGAACTATAATAATGTTTTAACCAACTTCATTGTATAGTCATGAAAATCAAAAAAAAGCTTCTATTAGGATTCGGCCTTTTGTTTGTAGCTGTGCTGATTTTTGGTGTTGTATCTGTTTACTACATCAAAGTGATATCTGGAACTTCCAATGTTACCTTAAAAAACAACTACGAAACATTACTATTTACTCAGGAAATGCGTTCGGTTTTAGATGAAAATGATCTGCCATTAACATCCCGGGAGTCTGAAACATTTGAGACAGCCCTTAAGAAGCAGGAAAATAATATCACAGAACCAGGTGAAAAAGCAACAACAGAAGATCTGCGCAAAGCCTTCACATTGCTCATCAATCCCTCATCAGATTTAAATCAAAAACAACAAGCAAAACGAAATGCGCACCTGCAATTGAAAAAGATCGAAAGCTTAAACATGCAGGCAATCGTACTTAAAAATAATTATACCCATTCAACGGTGAGTAAAGCTGCCTTTTACCTTGGGAGTATAGTGTTTATCACCTTTTTAATCCTTTTTATTTTAATTGTTAATTTCCCTGGATTTATACTGAATCCGCTTCTCGAATTGACAAATGGTCTTGATCAGGTTAGTCGAAAAAATTATAATACCCGGCTTAATTTTAGTACAAGCGAAGAGTTTACCCGATTGGGCGAAGCATATAATACAATGGCTGCCAGGCTCAGTGAACAGGAAGATACCGGCCTTTCCAAAACAATTTCGGCAGAATTGCAGATAAAAATGCTGATAGAAGAGACCCCTTATGCCGTGTTGGGGGTCAATGAAAAACAGGAAATTTTATTTATTAATCAGGAAGCGAAAAAAATCCTGAACCTGAGCGAAAAGTCGGTTATTGGGCAATCTGTTTTGGAGTTGAGCAAAAGTAACCATTTGATGAAAATGATGCTTGAAAATAATGATCCTGCAAGCCCTTTACAAGTTAACCAGGATGGTAAAGTATCATATTTTCAACAAAAGAGCATTGAAATTGTGGTGCCAAATTTTAAACCAGACCACGAAACACTGCAGATTGCAGGATATTCGGCCGGAAGGATCCGAATCTTAAAAAAAGTAACAGGGTAGGCAAAACTGTTTTGTTAATTCTTACTATTTTACACCTGTGTAATACATTTTGTTGATCGGGTTTATGACTATATGTAAATGGTGTTTGTTTCTCTTTGTAGTTTTCTATATTAAGTTACCGGGCTATGCACAGCTTATACCCATTAAAACTACAACAATTGGCATGGGCTGGGCAAATAACTCGGTCAACACGGTTATCTTTCGTAAAAACTCGCTGGTAACTTATAAAGGCACGCAATACGCGGCTTATTATGATAATGATCAGTTTGTGGTATTGGCCAAACGGCAAACCGGCTTTAATCATTGGCAAACCATGCGCACACCCTACAAAGGCGACGCCACCGACGCGCATAAGGCCATTTGTATCATTGCAGACGGAGCCGGTTATCTTCATGTAACCTGGGGGCATCATAACCAACCTTTAAACTACGCAATGAGTATATCAACCGGCAGTCTCGAACTATCTGCAATGAAGCCTATGACAGGTGATAAGGAAAACAAAGTATCGTATCCAGAATTTTATAAACTGCCCGATGGCGATCTATTATTTCTTTACCGGGATGGCGCTTCGGGCAACGGCAATCTGATGCTGAACCGCTATACTGTTGCAACTAAAAAATGGAGCAGGGTGCAGGATGGTTTAATTGATGGCGAAGGCAGCCGCAATGCTTATTGGCAAATGGCTATTGATAAACACGGCACTATTCACCTGTCATGGGTATGGCGCGAAAGCCCCGATGTAGCCAGTAATCATGATATGTGCTACGCCCGCTCAAAGGATGGGGGACTTACCTGGGAAAGATCGACCGGCGAAAAATATGTTTTACCGATAACAGCCGCCTCTGCCGAGTATGCTTGTAAAATACCTCAAAAAAGTGAACTGATTAACCAAACATCCATGTTTGCTGATGATGAAGGTAATCCTTTTATCGCCACTTACTGGCGCGAAGAAGGGCAAACCGTACCACAGTATCATTTAGTTTATAACAACGCTGGTAAATGGCAGGTAAGTAACCTTGGTTTTCGCAAAACGGCCTTTAGCCTTAGCGGTGGGGGAACTAAAAGTATCCCCATATCGCGCCCGCAGATCATTGCATGGAGTTTGGGTAAACATATGGCGGCAGCCTTGATCTTCCGCGACGCGGAGCGTGGCGACAAAGTTTCTGTAGCGATAACCCGTGATCTGAATAGTAATAAATGGCAGGTCAATGACCTGTCTGCAGCAAGTGTTGGGGCCTGGGAACCAACTTACGACACCGGCTTATGGGGAGATAAAAAAGTGCTTGATCTGTTTGTGCAAAAGGTAGTACAGGTTGATGGCGAAGGCCAGGCAAATATTCCGCAGCAACCAGTACAGGTATTGGAGTGGAAACCCACCGCCAGGTAACTATTATAAACAAAAAAGTGCCGGGGCATTAAAACGATAAATATTAACGATGAATAAATATGTCATACTTTTTCTGGCATTATTAGTTGGGATACCGCTTACCGCTAAATGTCAGCAAAGCCCAAGGGATACTACCGAAGGTTATAAACTGGTTTGGGCAGATGAATTTAATAACGAAGGACAGCCCGATGCTAACAACTGGGGATTTGAACACGGTTTTGTACGTAATAATGAATTGCAATGGTACCAGCCTCAAAATGCCGGTTGTCATAACGGCACGCTGGTTATTGAGGCTCGGCAAGAAAAAGATTTAGCCAATCCCGGCTATCTTCCGCAAAGTAATAACTGGAAAACCAGCAGACCTGAAATTAAATACACATCAGCCAGCCTTAATACCTCAGGCTTGCATAGCTGGCAGTATGGGCGGTTTGTGATGCGGGCGCGTATTGATACGGATGCAGGGCTATGGCCGGCTTTTTGGACCCTTGGGCTGTCGGGCGAGTGGCCCTCAAATGGCGAGATTGATATTATGGAATATTACCGGAATAAACTGCTGGCCAATATAGCCTGCGGAACGGCAACCCGCCATAAGGCTAAATGGTATAGCCAAACCAAAGCGCTGGAAACTTTTAACCCCGACTGGTCCAAACAGTTTCATATATGGCAAATGGATTGGGACAAAAATGCCATTAGCTTGTATGTTGATGGGCAGTTGATGAACCGGGTAGAGCTGCATGATCTAATTAACCAGGATGGGAGCAAGGTTAACCCCTTTGAACAACCGCATTACATATTGCTTAACCTGGCTATAGGCGGCGACAATGGCGGAGATCCGGCTTTAACCCCCTTCCCAAAACATTTTGAAATTGATTATGTAAGGGTATATCAAAAATAGGGGTGATAACCTGTACATCAGAATATCTAACCCATTTTTAATGATCCGACGAAGGGATCACAAGAGGCCTTTTTTTATCTCTTTTAGCAACAAAAAGCAGTAAAGGTAGTACTATGGCAAAAAACAGGCCGATCAGAAAATAACCATCAAGGTAACTGGAGAATGAAGATTGCTTTATGACAACTTTTTCTATCAGCTCCATTGCTTTTTGCTGAGCATCAAACAGGCTAAAGCCCTTTTGCTGAAATGCTCCTGTATATGTGTTGATCCTGCTAACCGAGATCGGATTATCAGCAGTAATATGGGTAATGAGATCAACACGGTGCGAGGCTATCCGGCGTGCTACATAGGTATTGATAATGGAAATGCCGAAAGAACCACCTAATTGCCGCATCATATTGTTTAACGCGGTACCTTGTGGCATATCCTTAGCTTCCAGCGATGACACGGCCAATGTACCTAAGGGAACAGTGAGCAACGCCATACCTATTGCCCTGAATATCAAATTTAAGGTAATGTCAATAGCCGGGGTTTCCAGGTTGATTCTTGACATAGACCAGTTAAAATAAATAAAACATAAAAAACCAAAGAAGACTATCAAAGCGGCCGAAACTCCCTTTTGCAGTAATTTTCCGGTAACTATCAATGCCAATACGGCCACAATAGAGCCGGGCAAAAGCAACAGTCCTGATTGGGTGGGGGTAAAGCCCAGTAAACGTTGCGCAACCACTGGGGTAAGGTAAATGGAAGTGTACATACCTATCCCGGTAATAAAGGTGAGCACAGCGGCTATGCTCAATGATCTGAATCGTAATATACGCAGGTTCACCACCGGGTTTTCGGTATATAGCTCCCATATAATAAATGCAGTGAGCGAAATAACGGCAACCACGGTTAGGAAAATAATATAACCAGCTGCAAACCAATCATCTGTTTGCCCTCTTTCCAGCACCACCTGGAGCGAGCCGATTCCGATGATCAGTAACATGATGCCGGTCCAGTCAACTTTAGCTATTTTTTGTTTGATCAACGGTTCATACAAAAGGAACAAACATGAAATCACAGCAGCTACCCCGATAGGAATATTAATATAAAAAATCCAGGGCCATGAATAATTTTCTGTGATATAACCTCCCAGTGTTGGCCCAATAGTAGGACCGATGAAAACCCCTATACCAAATAAGGCACTGGCTGTGGCCTGCTTTTCTTTTGGAAATAATTCAAAAACAACGGTAGCTGAAACCGAGAGCAGGGCGCCACCACCCAAGCCCTGCAGAAACCTGAATGCCACCAGTTCCCAAATTCCCGTAGCGTTACCACACAAAAAAGAACAAACAGTAAAAAGTATGATAGAACCAATATAATAATTCCTTCGCCCAAGATTATTAACTAAAAAACTGGTCATAGGAATAATGATCACGTTGGCTATAGCATAGGAGGTTATCACCCAGGAAATATCTTCTAACGTGGCACCAAGGTTACCGCTCATATAGTTAAGGGCCACATTTACAATAGATGTATCTATTAGCTCCATAATTGCTGCCGCAATTACGGTGATCAAAAGTATTTGTCGTTTTAAAGGAGTCATTTTTATACTGATTGGTATATTTTTAATTGTAATATTTAATTGAAATTGGGTATGATGTATATGATATTTAATCGTATGGATATTTTTATAATATACCAATCGGTATTTTATAGATTAAATTTTTTTACTTTTTCATTTGGCTGATCAACATTTCTACGGTTTGCAAAACGTTATCCATATTGGCAGGATTGCCGGTAACCCGCGATATCATTACACCACCTTCAATTAAGGCGATAACAGACAATGCCGTTTGGCGCGGATCTACTTCTGCTTTAAATTCGCCTGCATCAATTCCTTGTTCAATGAGCTGTACTATATTCTTTTTCCATTGAAGTATGGCCTTTGCTGCCCTGTCTTTTAATAAATTATTGGTATCGTCTGCTTCTGTAGCTGTGTTTAATATGGGGCAACCTCCCCGGTTAATCCTGCCTCCTGATACTTTCCGGTAAACTTTGGCGTAAACCATTAATTTATCGTGGTAGCTTTGAGCTAAGTCAGTTTGTTCTTTTGTTGATTTTGAAAGCCTGGAACAATTAAAATCAAAAACGGCCAATGCAACTTCTTCTTTATTTTTAAAGTTACTGTAAATAGAGCCTTTAGACAGACCAGTGGCGCTGGTGATATCAGACAGCGCTGTGCCGGCGTAGCCTTTCTTATTGAAGACCTCGGCGGTGCTTTCAATAATAAAGTTCCTGGTACGTTCTGATTTTGATGATGCCTTAATCATGACAGCAAATATACCGATTGGTATTAAATTGCAAAAAGCAAATCTTTAATATTACTTTTCTATGTCAAGTATGGGTTTTTAAAGATCGCTTTAGTGGGTGCGCCAATTCAGGCGTCAAGCAAATTGATTGGGTTATGCTAAAATTGCGAGATAGGAGATAAGAAAAATATTATGCTTTGCGTGTTGCCTGTTCAATGCTGTCCCACATGGCATCGGGTACCATTTCAAGCCCGCTGAACTGACCGGCGCCTTGCAGCCATTCGCCGCCATCGATAGTGATCACTTCGCCATTAATATAGCCCGAAAAGTCGGATACCAGGAAGGCAGCTAAATTGGCCAGTTCCTGGTGCTCGCCTACACGTTTAAGCGGAACCCGATTTTTAAAGTCGAACTTTTGTGCCATATCGCCGGGCAGTAAACGTTCCCATGCCCCTTTGGTTGGGAAGGGGCCAGGCGCTATGGCGTTGGTGCGGATGTCGTGTCTGCCCCATTCAACGGCCAGCGACCGGGTCATGGCCAGCACACCGCCCTTTGCGCAGGCCGACGGCACAACATAGGCCGAGCCTGTAAAGGCATAGGTGGTAATGATGTTGAGGATGGTGCCAGGTGTTTTTTCGGCTATCCAGTATTTACCGAGGGCCAGTGAGCAATTGGCCGAACCCTTTAACACAATATCAATAACAGCCGAAAACGCGTTTGCCGATAACCGCTCAGTAGGCGAAATAAAATTACCCGCGGCATTGTTCAATAAGGCATCAACCCGGCCAAAAGTAGCAATAGATTGTTTCAGCATATTTTCAACATGGTCATAATTTCGCACATCGCAGGCTATGGCTAAAACCTTTCCGCCAGTTTCTGTTTCCATTTCGGCAGCGGTTTTTTCTAATACGTCCAGCTTCCGGCTGGTGATCACCAGGTTGGCTCCTAATTTTAAAAAATAGGTGCCCATGGCCTTGCCCAGGCCGGTACCCCCACCGGTTACAATAATGGTTTTTCCTTTCAGGGCATCATCCCTTAACATACCTGTAGCCGTTGTTGTGCTGTTGTCGCTCATGATCAAATGAATTATTGGGCTGCTGCTGATTTTGATTTTAGATTCTGGATAAGCATTTGCAGGCCTTTCCTGGTTTCGGGCGCCCACCACTGCTGCAGCATATTGTTTAAAGTTGCGGATTGGTCGGTATTTAGTTTGTCCATCAGTTCCTTACGCAGGTTTAACTTGCTTTGGCTCCAGGTAATTGGGTTTAGCAGCATATACGTCCTGATCTTTCTTTCGGCTGTTGTTATCAGGCTTTCGGCGGGACTTATCTCATCTATCAAACCAGCATCAAACGCCTCATTAACTTTTAGGAGCTTGCCTTCCATCAAAAACTGGTAAGCTTTATGCTGACCAAGCCAAAAAGCGTACAAGTTAAAAACGCTATCGGGTACGATAATACCTACCGGAATCTCATTTAAACCAATGATGAATGCGCCATCGGCCATCACGCGATAATCACAACAAATGGCCATTACACATCCCCCGGCAGGACTATGGCCGCTAATAGCAGCCACCATTGGCTTTTTAAAAGCCGCCAGCAGGCGTTGCAGTAACAAAAAGTCTGTCCATAAAGCACGGCTTTGTTCCTCATCATATTCGTAAGCCTCAATCAGGTCAATGCCCGATGAAAAGAAACCGGGCTTACCTGTTAAAATCAGGCCGCCTACATTATTATCCCTTTCCAGTGATTGAATGCAGGTTATCAGCTCTTTAACCATTTGGTGGTTGATAGCATTGGAACGCCCTCTGTCAAGCATTACAATAGCCAGCCGGTCGTTTATGGTTAATTGGAATGTGGTCATATTGATTAGAATCAAGAGTTAAGAATCAAGAACCAGGGATGTCAGAGCCAGGAATTAAGTGTGTTTTTTTGCCTTGATTCCTGGCTCTTATCTCTTGCCCCAAAATATCAGTGTACCAGGGACGGATTTTCATGTTCTTCGCCTGTATACATTTTATCAATTTCGGCTTTATATTTTTCTGTGATCACCTTGCGTTTCATTTTGCCGGTAGGGGTGAGCTCTCCACTTTCTATCGACCATTCATCAGGCATTAAGGTTACTTTCTTAACCTGTTCCACATGGTTAAATTCGGGATTAAAGGCGTTTATTATAGATTGATATAATGCTACAACCCTACTATCTTTTATAATCTCATTGTTGGATGAAAACGCAATGTCGTTTTGCTTACACCAGGGTTTTAAATTGGTATAGGAGGGTACGATGAGTGCTGCTGTAAATTTTCTTTCGGCCCCAACTACCATCATTTGTTCAATAAAATGATTCTCTTTCATTTTATTTTCAATAGGAAGGGGAGCCACGTATTTACCACCCGATGTTTTAAAGATCTCTTTTTTACGATCTGTTATTTTAAGAAACCCATCCTTATCCAGTTCCCCGATATCGCCGGTGCAAAACCATCCGTCCCTAATAACTTCGGCCGTCATTTCCGGGTTTTTGTAGTATCCCACCATAACATTAGGACCTTTGCAAAGTATCTCGCCATCATCAGCAATCTTAACCTGTACTCCGCTCAGTAAAGGGCCTACAGTGCCAAATTTTCTGCCACTTTTTTGGTAATGATTAACTGCAATTACCGGCGAAGTTTCAGTAAGCCCATAACCCTCCAAAACAACCATGCCGGCGGCTGTAAATATTTTTTCCAGCTTTATAGGGCAGGCAGAGCTTCCTATAACGATGGCTTTTACATTGCCACCAATGGCATTACGCCATTTGCTGTAAACCAGCTTATCGGCAATGGCCAATTTAGTTTTATACCATAGGTTGTTATTATTGATCTCAAACTGTTCAGCAACTGTGATCGACCATAAAAAGATCTTTCTTTTAATACCTGTTAGTTTTTGCCCTTGTACCATAATTTTCTCGAACACTTTTTCCAGTAGCCGTGGTACCGCAGTAAAAATATAAGGCCTGGCCTCTTTCATATTGGCGCCAATAGTATCCATGCTTTCGGCATAATGGATAGAAAACCCAAAGAAAAGATAGATATAAGTGCACATTTTTTCGAAAATGTGGTTCAGCGGTAAAAAGCTCAGCGCTATTTTCTGTTCTATCGGTATCTGGGCAAGCACATCACCGGAGGCCATAACATTGGTTAAAATATTTTTATGGGTAAGCATTACACCCTTGGGCCGGCCTGTAGTACCTGATGTATAAATAATGGTGGTTACATCATTTTCTGTTATGGTATCGCTTATTTTCAATAACCTTTCACGATAACCCTCCTGTAATGGCTTAAAAAGTTCGGCCCAGTTGGGGCAATCTTCCATCTGATCAAAAGTATAAACAGCCTTTAACGACGGGATGTTTAATCGGACTTCATTTACCTTACCGCACAGCTCTTTTGTACTAACAAACAAGTATTTTACCTCTGCTTCGTTCAGTATCTGTTCCAGCTCTTTGGGGTTACTGTTGGGATATAAGGGCACCAATATAGCGCCTATGAGTTGTACGGCAAGGTCGGTTATCAGCCATTCGGGTCGCCCATTGCTAATGAGCCCTATTTTATCCCGGCCCTCTGTTGTACTATCGCCCTGCGAAACACCCATATCCAAAAGCGACATGGCTAACTGGTAAACCAGGGTATGAACTTCCTGTGTGCTGTATGCTTTCCAGTCACCATTTACTTTGGCGTTCAATAAACTCACCCTGGGCTCTTTTGCCTGGATCTCCATGCAATCAAACAATCTGGCCGCTTTTTTCATATACTTAACAGTTAAAAAAGGTAATCGTTATAATAATTCAAAAATGCCCGCGGCACCCTGTCCGGTACCTACGCACATAGTAACCATGCCATATTTTTTATCTCTGCGTTTTAGTTCATTAAATAGCTGTACAGATAATTTTGCCCCAGTGCAGCCCAACGGGTGACCAAGCGCTATAGCTCCACCATTTACATTAATGCGGTCAAGATCAAGATCCAGACCTTTAATAACTGCTAATGATTGTGATGCAAAAGCCTCGTTCAATTCAATCAGGTCAATATTCTGTTGCTTCATACCAGCCATTTTTAGCACTTTAGGGATAGCTATCAGCGGCCCAATACCCATAATACGCGGCGGTACACCTGCTACAGCGTAGTTAACCAGCCTTGCAATAGGTTTTAAATTATTCGCTTTTAAAAACCGCTCACTTACCACCATTACAAAAGCCGCGCCGTCACTTGTTTGCGATGAATTGCCTGCAGTAACTACGCCTTTGGCATCAAATACGGGTTTAAGTTTGGCAAGCGCATCAATCGAAGTATCGGCACGCGGACCTTCGTCGGTATCTACTTTAAATTCCCTTTGTTTTCTTTTGCCGCTTTCATCAATATAGGTTTCCGTAATACTTAAGGGCACTATTTCATCCTTAAACTTGCCCTCTTTTATTGCGTTTATAGCTTTTTGGTGCGAGTTATAAGAAAACTGATCCTGCTCTTCACGGCCAATTTTATATTCTTTAGCCACAGCCTCGGCGGTTAAGCCCATGCCCCAGTAATAATCGGGATGAGCAAGGGCAACGTCAGCATTAGGTACAATGCGCCAGCCACCCATAGGGAGCAGGCTCATGCTTTCAACCCCACCGGCAATAATGCAATCGGCAATGCCGCTATGTATTTTGGCCGATGCTATGGCTATGGTTTCCAGGCCCGACGCACAATACCTGTTCACCGTCATGCCGGGTACTTTATCTGTATCCAAAGCCATCAGCGAAATCAAGCGGGCTACGTTTAAACCCTGCTCTGCTTCCGGCGTTGCATTACCCACAATAACATCCTCTATCTGTTCCTTATCCACATTGGGCACAGATGCCATTAAATGTTTAATAACATCGGCCGCAAGCGTATCAGGCCGGGTAAACCTGAAGCCGCCCCTGGTTGCTTTTCCAATTGCGCTGCGACTGCCGGCTACTATATATGCGTTCATATCTTTTTTATTTAATCGTATTTAGTATCGAGTACTTAGTATCAAGTATCAAGACTTTTGAATGCTTTATATAAATCATGATACTTGATACTAACTTATTGATACTTAAAAATTTAATTCCTTAATACTTTGCCACCTGTTATAATAGATTGAATCCGTTCCAGCGTTTTGCGCTCTGTACAGAGGGAAACAAATGCCTCCCGCTCCAAACCCAGTAAATATTCTTCGCTTACCAATGATGGTTGTGACAGATCGCCGCCAGCCAATACATAGGCCAGTTTTTGCGAGATCTTCACATCGTGCTCACTGATGTAATTGCCACTGTACATGGTATTGGCGCCCACATAACCCAGGCCCAATGCCTGTTTGCCCAATACCCTGATATCCGTACGCTGAACAGGCTGCACATAGCCATCATTAGCCAGTTGCAGGCAATGTTGTTTAGYTTCGGCCAGTAAACGGTTTTGCGATACCACTACTACATCACGGCCTTTTTTCAAATAGCCAAACTCAAAGGCTTCATAAGCAGAAGTGGAAACTTTTGCCTGGCCTATAGTTAAAAAGCGGTCGCGGAAATTGTTCAGTTCAATGTCGCCATCCTGTAATTCGTCTGACAGGCGGAGGGCAAACTCTTTAGAACCGCCACCACCAGGGATCAGGCCGACACCAAATTCAACCAATCCCATATATAACTCCGCATGGGCTACTACCTTATCAGCATGGAGGCACAGTTCACAACCGCCACCTAAAGCCATCTGGTGCGGGGCGGCTACCACCGGGATGGAAGAATACCGGATACGCATCATGGTATTTTGGAAAGCTTTTATGACCATGTTCAATTCATCAAACTCCTGTTCAACAGCCATCATAAATATCATCCCCACGTTGGCACCAGCGCTAAAATTGGGCCCTTCGTTGGAGATCACCAATCCTTTGTAGCTATTTTCGGCAAGGGTGATGGCTTTGTTAATACCCTCGATCACATCGCCGCCAATAGTGTTCATTTTGGTGTGGAACTCCAGGTTAAGGATACCATCGCCAATATCGGTAATAGTAGTTCCGCTGTTTTTCCATACCGTATTCGCTTCGCGGATATTGCTTAACAGAATAAAGTTTTCTGTACCCGGAATTACCTTGTAAGTTTTTGATGTGATATCATAATACTGACGATTGCCATCGGCTATTTTATAAAAACTCTCCGCACCCGAGGCAAGCATATCATATACCCATTGGGCTGGTTTATTGCCTGCGGCTTCCATCGCTTTCACGGTATCGGCCACGCCCAAGGCATCCCACTTTTCAAATGGGCCCATTTCCCAGCCAAAGCCTGCATTAACAGCAGCATCTATTTTATAAAGTTCATCAGCAATTTCGGGAATGCGGTTACTGGCGTAGGCAAAAAGCTGGTAAAAGGTAGCTCTGTAAAAATCGCCGGCTTTATCTTTTGCCGCAAACAGGATTTTTAATCTATCTTTTAAACCGTCGACTGTTTTAGTGGTATCCAATGAAGGGAACTTTACCTTTTGCGATGGTTTGTATTCCAGCGTTTTCAAATCAAGGGCGAAGAACTGGTTTACGCCGTCAACCTTTTCCTTTTTATAAAAGCCCTGGCCCGTTTTGCTACCCAGCCAGTTATTTTTAAGCATACCGTTCACAAATTCAGGAATTGCAAATAATTCCTTCGCTTCATCATCCGGCGCGTTTTTACTTAATCCGTTCGCCACATGCACCATGGTATCCAAACCAACCACATCATTGGTACGGAATGTTGCCGATTTTGGGTGACCAATTACCGGGCCGGTCAATTTATCAACCTCTTCAACCGTCATCCCTGTTTTATCAACATAATGCAGTACACTCATGATGCTGAAAACACCTATGCGGTTACCTATAAAGGCGGGGGTATCTTTAGCAAGTACAGTGGTTTTACCCAAAAACTTCTCACCGTATTCCATCAGAAAATTTACCACCGCAGGTAAAGTATCTTTTGTGGGGATGATTTCTAATAGCTTTAAATAGCGCGGCGGATTGAAGAAGTGGCTGCCGCAAAAGTGCTGTTTAAAATCTTCGCTGCGCCCTTCGGCCATTAAATGGATGGGGATGCCCGATGTATTGGAAGTGATGAGCGTGCCTGGTTTCCGGTGTTTTTCAACTGTTTCAAATACCTGTTGTTTGATATCCAAACGTTCCACCACCACTTCTATCACCCAATCGCACTCCGCAATTTTAGGCATATCATCTTCAAAGTTCCCGGTTGTTATGCGCCTGGCGAATGATTTGAGATAAATGGGAGAGGGGTTTGATTTTAAGGCGAAATCGAGCGCGTCATTAACTATTTTATTCCGGGCCTTTTTATCCCCGGGAGTTGCATCTTTTGGTACAATATCAAGCAGCAATACCTGTACACCGATGTTTGCAAAATGGCAGGCAATACGACTGCCCATTACACCAGAGCCCAGAATAGCTACTTTTTTTATAATTCGTTTAGCATCCATATATAAGTTAGTTAGTGGTGAGTGGTGAGTAGTGAGTTGAAATCAGTTGTTTTTGAAAACTTTATATTCCATTCACCATTCACTCCTCGCTATTTAATTATTCCGCCTTTTCCCAGGTAGTTGTACGCCCAAAAAGTGAGATGCCAACATATCCGCGGATGGCTAATGTTTTGCCTTTGTAAGTAATGTTGCAGGAGTAAGTTTTACCGTTTTTAGGGTCGTAAATTTTACCATCGGTGTATTTGTCGTCGCCATCAGGCACAAAACCTTCCAATATGTGTAAACCAATGATTGGTCTGCTGCGCAGTTTTTCGTCCTTGTTTTCCTCATCGGTTTTAGGTTTGCCATTTTTTAATGGTTCCTTTAGCCATACTATTTTGCCGTTAAACTTGCCATCGGCACCCTTGCTGATCTGTATTTTGGCACTTTTGATATCGTTGTACCACAGACCTTCAATTTTATCGGTTTGAGCTTTGGCTGAAATGTTTACTGAGGTGATAGTTAGCAGGATTAATACTAATCGGACGAAATACTGTTTAGGTGATGACATAGTTTTGCTTGGTTATTACTTAAATAATTAAATAGGTCCGGTTAAAAAATAAGATACAGACTTAGCTACGGAGCTGTAATAAACAGCGGTAATAAGTTGCACCCTTTTTTAAGAGACAAACAGAATTACAAGACAGGTTAAAAATTAATTTAGTATTGGTTTATAATAAACAAATATCCTTTTTAGCGAAGTTTAACAAAGGTCTAAATGACGGAAACATTTGTCAAAATTTCGGAACATTCTATTTGCCTTGTTACAAATTGTTTTATTAAAGATAGTTATTTCTCTGCCAACTCTTTCACCAAATCAATATACTCTTGCATAGCATTATCAGCAGGGCTGCCTTTGAGTTTTAACCAGGCATCATACTTTGCCCTGGCTACAAAATCAAACATGCCCGGTGGGTTTTCTGTGTTGATATCGCCTTCGGTTGCTTGTTTATATAAGCTATACAAACGCAGCAGGTTTTCATTGTCAGGACGGGAGGGTAGCTGCTTACTTTGGGCAACCGCGTTTTCGAAGTCTATCTTTTGATCAGTCATCGTTATTTTAATTATCAGGATTTGGTTGCATGAGCCCCTTCTATATAGTCGGCGCTTCGTGGGGCTTTCATAAACAGTTGGCTTAATTCAATGGGTAATACAGCGAGTTTGCGCTTTTCCATATCTATCCAGGCGCCATGAACCATAATTACGGAAGCCTTAACGCCATCGCTTCGGTACAACTCATGCCGGATAGACCACCGGGAACCATCAGGCCGTGATTGGGTTACCTCGCAGGTCACTTTTATGTTGTCGTTTAGTGTTACTTCGCGCAGATAAACCAATTCTTCCTTAAACAATACCGGGCCAATTTTAAAGGCGAAAAGTTTTGTTGGCTTTAAGCCCAGACTTTCGAGCATGTTTAACCTGGCCTGTGCTGCAACATCAGCATAAGCAGAATGCCGCATATGCTGGTTTGCATCAATCTGCGACCATAACACCTGTCCTTCATAAAAAACGTTCATAACTTTGTTATTTATGGTTTTGCCTGAATTTCTTTACAGCTTCCTTAAGTTTTGGTAAAACCTCCAGGGCATCACCAACAACGCCATAGTTAGCGGCTTTAAAAAACGGCGCTTCGGGATCTTTATTTATTACCACAATAGTTTTTGAACCATTAACCCCGGCCAGGTGCTGGATAGCCCCTGAGATACCTACGGCGATATACAGATTGGGCCGTACAGTACCTCCGGTTTGCCCAACATGTTCGTGATGGGGGCGCCAGTGGGCATCGGCTACCGGGCGAGAGCATGCTGTTGCAGCGCCAAGTTCTTTTGCCAGGTCTTCAATCAGTCCCCAGTTTTCAGGGCCTTTCATACCCCGGCCGCCTGATACTACCAATTGTGCATCGCCAAGCGGGATCTCGCCGGTTATTTTATGGACTTCTTTAACTTTAATGCCAAAGTCCTTATCACCAAAGCTCACGTTCAGTTTTTCAATGGATGCTTTGCCTTCAACCTTATTCAGCGGGAAAGTGTTAGGCATCAGTGTAATTATTTTTATATCGCTGGTGATGTTTACATAAGCAAACGCTTTACCTGAGAAAACGGCTTTTTTGATTACAAATCCCTTATCCAGATCAGGGTGAGAGAGCGCGCCGGCAACCAAACCAGCTTTTAGCTTTACGGCTAACCGTGGTGCAACAGCACGACCGTTTATATCATGAAGCGCTATAATGATCTTGCTATTTTCTTTTTGAGCGGCTGCGAGTAAGGCGCTGGTATAAGCCCTTGCATGAAGTTCATCCAAACGGGCATCAGCAACATGCAGTACTTTTTGTGCTCCATATTGGCCCAGGCTTTCCATTTCATTATCGGCAACCGTGCCTAAAACTACTGCGGTAACTGTTGTTCCTGCTTTTTTGGCGATACCGGAAGCATATTGTACAGCTTCAAAACTCTTCTTTTTTATGATTCCATCGGTGTGTTCAACCAATACTATTACTGACATTTTTTATAGGTTTTAGTTAAATAAAAAGACCGCTTATATAACCTTTGCTTCGGTATGCAGCAGTTCTACCAGTTCGTCCATATCATCAGGACTAATCAATTTGATCCCTGCCTTTGCGGGTGGTAACTCGTATGACAAAATATCCGTCACCGCATTAACAGCAGCAGGCGTAATCACTTTTAGCGGACGGGTACGGGCAGCCATAATACCCCGCATGTTGGGGATACGGGCTTCGGCAACTCCTTTTTGGCACGCAATAACCAGTGGTAAGTTACAGGTGTTGGTTTCTTCGCCGCCTTCAATTTCGCGTTTTACAGTTGCGATGTTTCCTTCTATCCGGATGTTGCTTGCAAAGCCTATATAATCTGTATCAAGTAATTCGGCAAGCATGGCACCTACAGCGCCGTTATTATAATCGATAGATTCTTTACCGCACAGGATCAGGTCATAACCTACGCTTTTGGCATATTCAGCTATATAATTGGCAGTTTCATAAGCATCATTGCTATCAGCATCAATCCTGACGGCTTCGTCGCCGCCTAAAGCCAGGGCTTTCCTAATCACCGGTTCGGTATCCGCTTTGCCAACAGTGATCAGGTGAACATCCGTTGCAATGTCGCTTTCTTTTAATTCGAGCGCACGGATCAGCGCATACCATTCATCATAAGGGTTTATTACATACGTAACTCCCTGATTGTTTATAGCGGTATTGTTGTCTTTTAATATAATTTTAGTGCTTGTATCAGGCACCTGGCTTATGCACACTAATATCTTCATACTTTAAGTTTGGAGTTGTTTGTTAGCAGATGGAAAATCACCTTGAAAGCCCCTCTGAGCCTCCCTGCCATCGGGCAGCGGAGGCTCTATCATCCTCTTGTCGGGAAGCGTCGAGTGTGGAACACTCCCTTTCCTCTGGAGAGGTAGGGGTTTGGGTTATCAGACCTAATAGCAGTATTTATTCGCGCTTATTAGTTTAGCGGCAATATTTCTGCGAGCCTGTGTGGTGTTAATATCTTCGGTTTTGGTAAAGCGCTTTAGACCCATCAGCATCATTCTGCGTTCATCGCCCTCGGCAAATGAGTTAAGCGCTTCCCTGCCCGATTTGGCTATATGTTCGGCGGCGTCATTGATATAAACACGCATCATGTCTAATTGTTCTTTACAGGCATCTTCTCCTTTTAGGCCAACCAGTTTTTCAACGCGCAACTGTAATGATTCGCTCACGTAAAGCTCAATAAGCATATCTGCAAGGCACATGAGTACTTCCTGCTCTTTACCTAATTGTGCCATTAGTTTTTGTACCGCAGCACCAGCTACCATGAGTACCGCCTTTTTGAAATTGGCTATGTATTTTTTCTCTTTGGTAAACAGGCCTTCATCTCCTGCACCACCAAAGTCAGGTACGCTTACCAATTCGCCGGCAACCTTTTGGGCTGGACCCATCAGGTCGAGCTCACCTTTTAAGGCACGTTTCAGCATCATATCAACCGTGAGCATACGGTTAATTTCGTTGGTGCCTTCAAAGATCCGGTTGATGCGCGAATCGCGGTAGGCCCTGTCCATAGGTGCCTCGGCGCTGTAACCCATGCCGCCATAGATCTGAACGCCTTCATCAACCACATAATCAAGCGTTTCTGAGGCATGTACTTTAATAATAGCTGCTTCAATGGCAAACTGCTCTGTTCCTTTAAGCTTGGCTTTTATCTCATCAAGGCCGGATGCTTCGTACATTTCCGTAGCTTCTTCCATATTTGAACTGGCCCTGTATATGGCAGATTCTGAAGCATAAACCTGGATAGCCTGCTGGGCCAATTTATAACGGATAGCACCATATTTTGAAATGGGGCGACCAAATTGCTCACGTTCATTGGCATAGCGAATGGACGAAGTAATGACCTCCTTACTGGCACCAACGGTAGCTCCGCCTAATTTAATGCGGCCCAGGTTTAATATGTTTACAGCAATCTTAAAACCGTTTTGCCTGTCTGATAGCAGGTTCTCAACCGGTATCTTACAGTCATTAAAAAATACCTGCCTGGTTGAGCTGCCTTTGATACCCATTTTGTGCTCTTCGGTATTTAATGAAAGTCCTTCAAAATCTTTCTCTACAATAAAGGCGCTTAGGTTTTCATCGTCGTCAATCTTCGCGAAAACGGTAAAAATATCAGCAAACCCTGCATTGGTGATCCACATTTTTTGACCGGTAAGTAAATAGTATTTACCATCGGCAGAAAGCTTTGCCCTTGCCTTGCCCGAGTTGGCATCAGAACCTGCACCCGGTTCGGTAAGACAATAAGCGCCTTTCCACTCACCACTGGCCAGCTTTGGGATATATTTTTCCTTTTGCGCATCGTTACCATAGTATAAAATAGGYAGGGTACCTATGCCGGTATGGGCCGAAAAAGCAACAGAGAAAGAATTGCCTGCACCCAATTTTTCGGTAACCAGCATAGAGGTTTTAAAATCTTTACCAAAGCCACCGTATTGTTCAGGTATGGAAATGCTTAGCAATCCAAGCGCGCCGGCCTCTTCCATTAAATGGGGCATTAAACCTTCTTCCTGCTCATCAATACGGTTTAAATTAGGTACTACGTTTTGTGCAAGAAAATTGGTACATGTTTCTGCGATCATTAGCTGCTCTTCGTTCCACTCTTCCGGAATAAAAACACTATCTGCCTGTGTTTCCCTGATCAGGAACTCACCACCCTTTATAGCTTTTATAGATTCAGTTGCACTCATGATTAAATATTTAACTTTTATGATCTTCTGCTTCTTTTTTTAATTAAGTACACAATGCAAAGAGCTAAGCTTCTGCAAATGAATATTTTATATCCATTGCCTTACATAGCGTGATAATTACTTTCGGCATTAGCTATCTGATACCAGCTTAACAAGCTTTACGGACAGCAATTTATTTGGTTTTATAATCTGGAGTAAAATTAGAGGGCTTGGGGAGCGAAAAAAAGGGCTGCAGTGCGGAGATATTAGTCAAAAAGTCGGAAAGAGGAATGGAACTTGCGCTCGTCTGCGACAATAAGTGTTCGAAAGATTATAATCTCCGTGTTCATTCCCTCCCCACGGGAGGGGTGCAGCGGATTGTGTAATGGCAGGGAGGGGTTTCTACGAGCGATTGAACCTTTATAGCTTATAAACCCCTGCCTCCTCCTTCCCCATGGAAGGAATCGCACAACCTCCGCTTTTCTTTTTATTTCTTCACAACATCTCGGATCGCAGACGAGCGCAAGATGCTTTTTTAATTTGTAGTTACCATTCTGTAATCTGAAGGTGACATACCGGTATGTTTTTTAAAGTACTTACCAAATGAGGACTGATCCGGAAAGTTGATCTCTTCGGCTACCCTGGCAATACTGATGTCGTGATTTCTGAGCAGTACCTTAGCTTCCAGTATCACAGCATCGTCTATCCATTCGCCAGCTGTTCGGCCGGTTACTTCCTTAATGGTTTCTGTTAAGTGTTTTGGTGAAACATAAAGCAAATCGGCATAATACTGTACGTTGCGGTGCTCTTTATAATGATGAAAAACAAGTTCCTGAAACAGTACGTTTAATTCCTGCTTTCGGGTTTGTTTTCCTTTTATTATTACGTGTTGCTTTTCGTAAATAGATTCTACTTCGTAAAGCATGGTAGTTAACATGCTCCTGGAGATCTCCATACGATAGGGATGATCTTCACGGGCTAATTTTTGCTGCATCAATAAATAAATATCAAGCAGCATTTTGGCATCCTCATGATCAGGATAGATCACCGGGAGTGATGCGCTTTTAAAGTAGCTGAATGATTCCAGGAAATGACTGTTAACATTGTTTTCGGTTAAAAAGGCCTTTGAAAAAACGATGAACCTGCATAAAAAATCATCGCTGCTGTTATAGATCCTTAAAATATGGAAGGGTGTAGCGAGCAGCATGGCATCCTGCCGGGCCTCATAAACCTGTAGGTTTGCCTCAACCTGGGCGGTTCCGCGGGTACAGATGCCTATAATATAGCCATCAGAACGGTAGGGGTATTCACTTAAACTTAATAGTTGTTTTTCGTCGGCTATAAAAAATTCCGGGCTTACCAACTTGTCTGCATAAAGATCGGCAAATTTGGATAAGCTTAGCTGTCCAACCTTTTTACTTACATATTTGGAACTTTTACTCATGTAACGGAAAGATATAATTTTATTGCTGAATTTATTAAAAGTGTTAATTATTCGGCAACTATATTTAATACTATTTTTCTTTAATTATATAATAATTAAGTTTTATCCGACTTTTTGACTAATATCTCCGCACTGCAGCCCTTTTTTTCATTTCAAACCATCCTAATTTTATTTTTTTAAAAATGGGGTTTGTTCTCCCAAAACAAGCCGCATATTATAAACCAATTATATTCTATTATGAGAAAACTTATACTATTGCTATTCGCAATAATGCCTGCTATGGTATTTGCCCAGGGTTTCCAGGTTAACCTTCACGGACAGAAACAGATAGGCATGGGACATACTGGCACAGGTTTATTGCAAGATGGCGCTTCTGTTTTATTTAATCCTGGCGCTGTAGCTATGCTGCCGGAAAATTATGTACAGGCAGGCATTAGTCCACTGCTTTTTAAGTCTGCTTTTAATCCAAGTGGTACTACTGATCAGTTTCGCACCAGCAACAAGATAGCCACTCCGTTCACTTTTTATGCTGCCTGGGGCCCTAAGGATTCCTGGTGGAAATTAGGCTTGGGCGTTTATACACCGTTTGGTGGTTTAACCGATTGGGGTAACACCTGGGCAGGAAAATATGTGCTGGAAGATCTTAACCTGAAAGCAATTTACTTTCAGCCAACTTTAAGTATCAAGTTAGCTGATTTCCTGAGTGTAGGCGGCGGGTTTGTTTATAATCACGGCGATGTGGATTTAACCAGGGCTATCCCATTGGTAAACGCGTCAGGGCAGGTCGGGCAAGCCGAGCTTAAAGGGAAAGGCCATGGCTACGGTTGGAATGCAGGGATATATGTAAAAACAGAAGCGGGGATCACCGTAGGTATAACACATCGATCACGGGTAAATACTACCGTAAAAAATGGCGACGCTATTTTTAATGTACCAGCATCATTACAATCAAGTTTTCCGCAGCCAAACACGTTTACCACTACACTTCCGTTGCCGTCAACCTCCTCCATCGGGTTGGGATTTTATCCCTCAGACAAATGGACACTGGCCCTCGATGTGAATTTTACCAATTGGGATGTGTATAAGGTACTGGCATTTGATTATGCTACAAATACATCGGCATTACAAGATACTTATTCGCCGCGAAACTACAAGGATGCGTGGAGTTACAGGGGCGGTGCACAGTACAAAGCCAACAGGAAGCTGGCCTTACGCTTTGGCGGTGGTTATGCTACCTCGGCAGTTGCTGATGGTTATGTTACACCCGAGGCACCTGATGCCAATCGCTATTATATTACTGCCGGCTTAGGTTATACACTGGCCAGGCACCTTGATCTGGATCTGTCGTTTGAATACGAATACCTGAAGGCCCGTACCCAAACCAATATTGAGTCGCAATTATCAGGTACATTTAAAACAAATGTCTACATCCCCGGCATATCGCTTGCTTATCACTGGTAAACTTTAACACTTAATTAGATGAAAACTTTCAGATCATATCTCCATATATTTTTAGTTACGGGTTTATTGGGCTTTGCTGCCTGTAAAACCAGTATCAATACACCAACTCCATCGCGCGGAACGGCAGATTTTTCAAGATACATTGCTGTGGGTAATTCCCTTACCGCGGGTTATGCTGATGGTGGCCTGTACCGCGACGGACAATTAAACTCTTACCCCAGCATTATTGCCAAACAAATGCAAAGCGCGGGCGGTGGCACGTTTACACAGCCTTTATTTAATACCGATCAGGCTAACGGCTCAGGGTATTTAAAATTAGCCGGTTTTAACGCTGATGGTACACCCAAAACAGAACAGGTTACAACTAATTTGGCTATACGCGGGCAATTAACGGTTCCTGGTTTTGGCAACGTAATTCTATATACAAAATATAGCGGCGATTTAAACAATTATGGTGTACCGGGCATTAAATTACAGCACATAACCTATGCGCCTTATGGTAATTTAAACGGCTTTTTTGAAAGATTGCTCCCAGGCAGCGCCCCTGCAAATACTACTACTTATCTTGATTTTGTTACGGCAAAGCCATTCACCTTTTTTACCGACTGGCTGGGTAACAATGATGCCTTATTATATGCTACAAGCGGCGGCGCAGGTGATGTACTTACAGATAAAGGTTTATTTTCACAATTGTACAACCTATCTATAAGCAAGCTGACTGCAGCCGGTCAAAAAGGAGCTGTGGCAACTATCCCGGATGTTACGGCTGTGCCTTATTTTAACACCATAACTATTCATGCTATTTTGGCAGGAGTACAAAAAGCTAATCCAACTGTAAAAGCCCTTTATGTAAACGCACTCGTATCGGCTGGTACATATGCCCCAAGAGTAGCAACCGCTAAGGATCTGGTGATACTTACCTTTAGCACAGCGTTAATAGGATCGCCGGTAACCACACCGGTTGGAACTTTGCCATATGGTTTAACACCATATACGCCTATTGAAAATAAATATGTGCTTGATGAAAACGAAGTTGCACTTGCCCAGGATTATGTTACATCGTATAACACCACTATTAAAGCAGCAGCGGCATCCAAGGGACTGGCTGTTTTTGATGCCTATACTTTTTTAAATGATATTAAGGCTCACGGCTTGGCCGTTAACGGTGTAAATGTAAGTTCCAACTACATCAGCGGGGGGCTATTTTCATTGGATGGGGTGCATTTAACACCACGCGGTTATGCTATAGTAGCTAATGAGTTTATAAAGGCTATTAATGGCCGATATGGCTCATCGATTCCGTTGGCTGATATTTCCAGCTATAACGGAGTTAAGTTCCCTTAAAAAATTCTGATGACTGATCTTATATTTCGAATTTACAACGGCCCGTTAATTAACCGGGCCGTTGTTTTTACCAATGCGATCTGTTTTTAAGCATAAGCATATAAAAGGGTAAAATTTTACTATTAGTAGTGTTAATGTAGGGGGGCTAAAATCAACAATGGAACGTAAAATTGGAATTTACTCTCTATATTTAGAAACCAATTAATTATAAACTGAAGAGTAAAGTGCATAAGAATATTAACAGCAATCATATTCAAGAATTGATTGCAGGCAATGAGTCTGCGTTCGATATTATCTATGAAACGTATTGTGATAAAGTTTACAGGCTGGCATTCAGGTTTTTAAAAGATAGAGAACAGAGTGAAGAAATTGTGCAGGAGTGTTTTATAAATCTTTGGATGAGCCGGCAAAAGCTGAACCCGGAGGGGAATATATGGTTGTATCTGTATGTTATTGCCAAAAGGTTATCCCTAAATACATTAAGGCAAATTTGCCAATCAAGAGAACTTACAGGAAAGTTAATTAACTATATCGCAACCGTACATAATAATACGGAAGAAGATGTATTGGTGCATGATCTGGAACAATTTACAGAAAAGATCATTAACCAGCTTCCAAAGCAGCAGCAACTGATCTTTAGGTTAAGCCGTATTGAGCACCTGTCGCATAAAGAAATAGCAGATCAATTGCAAATTTCGCCTAATACTGTAAAAAATCACATGGTTGAAGCACTCAAAACTTTGAAATCTCACCTGCAATATTCTGATCTTATCTTCTTTTTAGCCTTATTTTTCCGGACCTGATCTTTTTTTGATAAGGCGGTTTTCCCATTTTTAATGAAGACTTAAACTATTAACACTTTTTAACTTTTTATGATAATAACCAGATAATAACTATTTATAGATTTGAGTAATCCGATCATAAAATTTACTGCGTTAATTCTTCCTTTAAATTATCAATTACCAGAACCATAAGAAGATAAACCCAATGAAAAAGAAATTAATATTGCTTGGTTGTATGTTTTTTTTAGGTACAACTGTCTTTGCACAAAGCCAGAAATCGATGCTGTACAGCAGGGACCCCAAACTGGCTAAAAACAAAAGAATCGTGTACGATTTTTGGCGTTCGGTGCTGGAGGGCGGCCATTTGGAACTTGCCCCGCAATATATGCTGGAAACTTATATCCAGCACAATCCTAACGTGCCGACAGGCAGACAAGGCTTTATTGATTTCTTTTCAAAATTTGCAAAGGCCCGGCCTATTGTTGATACTATTCAAGGCCCTCTGATCGCTATCGTTGCAGAGGGAGACCGGGTAGTACTTAGTTTTAAAGCAGTGCATCGCGACCCAAAGGACCCGGCAAAAAACTACACAACAACCTCGTTTGAAATGCTCCGTATTGAAAACGGAAAGGTTGCAGAGCATTGGGATTCGGCGCTTAAGGAATAATTTGAACTACCGGCTCATGACCTTAAAATAACCTTGTTTTCCGGATTTGATTTTTTTTTCATTTACAACTAGTCCTATCGGTTAATCTGTGTGTTCTATACACACCAACCCCCTCCAGGGGGATATTATAAACCAAAGGACATGAACAAAGATAAACTTAAGCGTTTATTACATCAGTATTTTAACAATACCATAAGCGATACTGATTGTATTGAGCTGCTTGACTATCTGGGTAATCATGATCCTGAGCAAATAGCCGATATTATTGACGAGCAGATGCTGATGCTTGATAAAGGGCCAAAATTTAACAGTTTGCGGGCTAATAAAGTGCTGGAGCATATTAAAGCCGACCCAAGGTTTGTCAATAAGCCTATTGAGCAAATTAATCACAAAAAATCAATAGTTAAATTATACAACAATTGGATAAGGGTTGCGGCTCTTATTATTTTTTTTAGTGGTATTGGCTTCTATTTTTTACTTAATAGGTATAATCATATAGCCAACCAAAATAACAAAGCCGTGGTTCGGTCTTCAAAAATTTTATCCGGCAGTAATAAAGCAACGTTGACACTGGCTAACGGAAAAGTTATTTTATTGGATAGCATGGCCGATGGAATGCTTACAAAATCAGGCAGAACCGTGGTAAACAAAGCTCATAAAGGCGAACTTGTTTACAACACTTTGGCTGATAGTATAAGTCCTGAAGCTAACGCTGTTGTGTATAATACATTATCCACACCAAGGGGTGGTCAGTATCAGTTAAAACTTCCGGATGGCACCAGAGTTTGGTTAAACTCATCATCTTCCATAAGTTATCCTGTAGAATTTACTGGTAACGAAAGGCGTATAAAGCTTGCCGGCGAAGCTTATTTTGAAGTTGCTAAGAATAAGGAAAAACCATTTTATGTAAGTATCAATAATAAGGCGCAGGTTAAAGTTTTGGGTACTCATTTTAATATAGCAGCCTACAATGATGATGACGAACTTACTACCACTTTATTAGAAGGTGCTGTCCAGATGAGCAAAAACAACAAGCAGTGCTTATTAAAACCAGGGCAGCAGGCTGTGGTAAGCAACCGTACGGATGTTATTGCAGTTTCAGAAGCCAACGTTAGCCAGGCTATAGCCTGGAAAAATGGATATTTTGTATTTAATGATGAGAGTATTGTTACGATTATGAAAAAAGTATCGCGCTGGTATGATGCGGATATCGAATATCAGGGCAATTTTGAAAACCAGCGTTTTGGCGGCACATTTTACAGGTCTAAAAGCATTAACGAATTATTGCATCATCTTGAAAAGATAGGAAGAGTTCACTTTAAAATTACAGGAAGGAGGATCACAGTTATGGAATAGTTTTACACTCCCATTTCTCTATTCAATTATCTGTGAAGTAAACCAGGAGCGTTTCGGACCGCCCCTGGTATTAGCCATAGTATGACTATGTCAGATAATGAAATTAATTGCAGCGAATAAAACCACTTATTAATAAACTGACATTCAAATGTATAAAAATTTTACTGCATTTACTTGCGGCAAACAACGTGGGCGCCTATATAAACCAGTGCTTATCATGAAACTAACCCTTATTTTGCTAACGGCAACCTTTTTACAGGTAACGGCGGCAACTTATGCACAAAAGGTTACATTAAAAGTCGAAAAAGGTAATTTAAAGGAAGTATTTGAGCAAATACAAAATCAAACAGGTTATGATTTTTTGTATAATTCAGATGACCTGAAAATTGCCAGACCGGTAAACCTCGACCTTAAAAATGTTACCTTAAAACAAGCATTGGACATATGTTTTAAAAATCAGTTATTAACCTATGTAATTGAGGATAAAACCATACTCATTAGTAAAAAGGCAATAAGCCCTGACAATAAATTAAACATCCCCAAAAAAATCATCGGGAAAGTTACAGACAGTAAAGGCTTGCCCTTGCCCGGAGTAACCATCAAAGAAAAAGGCACAAAGGCCGCTGTAATAACCGACAATAACGGGTATTACGTTATCAATGTTGCTGATGATAATGCCACACTTGTTTTTTCCTTTATTGGGTTTGTTACCAAAGAGGTTCAACTCAATGGCAAGGCAGAATTAAATGTATTTCTTGAAGATAGTTCACAAGGACTCAACGAGGTTATTGTAGTTGGTTATGGTACCCAGAAGAAAGAAACGGTTACCGGGGCCATATCAACCATTGGTACAAGTGAACTGGTACAATCTCCAGTGGCCAATTTAAGTAATGCCCTGGCAGGTCGTTTATCTGGTTTAACGGCTATCCAAAATTCAGGAAAGCCGGGCGATGATAATTCAACCCTGTACGTAAGGGGTGTTGGAACTTATACCGGCGTAACCGCTCCCTTAATTATGGTTGATGGAGTAGCCAGGGACAGCTATAATGATATTGACCCCAATGAAGTTGCATCCATAAGTATCCTGAAAGATGCATCAGCCACAGYGGTATATGGGGTTCGTGGTGCCAACGGTGTAATCCTGATCACTACTAAACGTGGTAAAGAAGGAGCCCCAAAGGTTAGCGCGACAGCCCAAACAGCAATATCACAGTTTTCGAGCATGCCCGACTTTGTTAACTCCTATCAGTATGCCTCGTTATTAAATGAGCAGAGTTATGAAAACTATTGGATACAACATGCTAAAGATGCTGATATTAATACCTGGGCTGATTTTGCTCAAAAACGCGACGCGAACTGGGTAAAGGAGGCTACTATTTATTACTCTCCCCAGGATCTGAAATACTATCAAAACGCGCGCACGCCTTTAGTTAATGGTAAAGCTAATCCTTATTATGATCCTTACGGTCACCCTGACCAGGATTGGAAAAAACAGATCTTTAATAAGTTTGCCCCGCAAACCCAATATAACGCCAATATTACCGGCGGTACAGAATCAGTTAAATATTTTGTTTCCTTAGGTTACTTAAGCCAGGGCGGTTTATTTAATACTGATTACATGCCGTTTGGCGACGACATGCAATTCAAAAAGAAACGCTATAACCTGCGTGGAAACCTTGATTTTGATGTGAACAAGAATTTCAGGGTATCGGTTGATATTGCTACGCAGTATGTAACCATAACCGGTATGGATAACGATGGCTATACCTGGGAAAAACGTATACTATGGTCTTCGCCGTTGGGCTCTCCGGGTATAATAAATGGTAAATTCGTGGTACCCTTTAGCAATCAGAATGATCAGCTGAATCCATTATATGCCATAGCCAATAGTAATAATTATAATATTAATACTAATAGTACTTTAAACTCTTCCATCAGGTTAACACATAAGCTTGATTTTATTACCGAAGGTTTATCGGTAAACGCCAGAGGAGCTTATGACAGCTATTTCCAGGATCGCTCATACGGAAAATATACACCGTTACTGTATGGCGTAAGGCCAAACCCTAACGGAGATCTTTTAAATCCTATCCTGGTTCAGATAACCAATGATGTGGCGCCGTCGCGGTCAACTGATTATTATACCGAAAAATGGCGTAAGGTATATGGTGAGTTCTCTATAAATTACAATCATACCTTTGCCAAAAAACATGTTGTTACCGGCCTTATTCTGGCCAATGCCGAGAAAAGATATGATCCTACCTATGTACCCGATCTTCCTCATGCTTATGAGGGCGCGGCAGGCAGGGTAACCTATGGTTATGATAACCGGTATTTAGCCGAATATGACATGGGTTATAACGGATCTGAAAACTTTCCAGAAGGTAAAAGGTTTGGCTTTCTGCCGGCTTATTCATTAGGCTGGATAGCCAGTAATGAGTCGTTCTTCCCTAAAAATGATTATGTAACCTACTTTAAAGTTAGAGGGAGTTTAGGTAAAGTAGGAAACGATGGTATATACATCCCGGGCAGTAATCCTCCAAAGCTTGCCCGTTATTTATATTTACCTGATACCTGGCAATACGGACAAGGTTACAATAACGGTGGGGGATACACCTTTGGTACGCTGAATGACCGTAACACCATAAAGGGAGCATATGAAAATGTGTTAGGAAACCCTGATGTAACCTGGGAAACCGCTACCAAATCAAACATAGGTTTAGAGGCCCATTTTTTTAATGAGCACCTATCTGTTACCTATGATCATTATAACGAGCATCGTAAAAATATTCTTTCGTACAAAGGAAGTGTCCCTGGTATTGTGCAGGCTACCCTGCCTCCTTACAATCTTGGCGAAGTTAGAAACTGGGGTAATGAGATCGAAATTAGCTACAACAGTACGCCTGGCAAATTTACCTGGTGGGTAAAAGGAAATGCATCAACCAATAAAAACAAAATTATTTTTAAAGATGAGGCCATTGCTCCCGGCTTAGAGTATCAGGCAGCTACCGGGCGCCCCATTAATCAGGGGGCGTATTTGCAGGCTAACGGGCTTTACACCTCCTGGTCGCAGTTGTATGCTATGGACGCTAACGGAAACCCTGTTTTATCCAGCCCGGTAAGAGCATTGGATAAAAGCGGAAAACCATATGTAAATGCTTCAGGAGCCCCTGTTTATCAAAAAGATCTGGGTTATTCGGGAGCACCGCTACAACCAGGCGAAGTACGTTTAGTTGACGTTAATGGCGACGGTATCATCAACGAGAAAGATTATGTAAGAACCGGAAAAACTGATCTGCCAGAACTTAGCTATGGTTTTTCATTTGGCTTTAACTTCAAAGGGTTTGACTTTTCTGTTTTACTACAAGGCGTTAGCGGGGTTGCTAAGTACGCTATGCAGGAGCTCCACTTTAACAAACAGCAGTCGCTTTTTGATGTAGATGAGAACCGCTTTACCCAGGAGCGCTATGATAACGGAGAAAGGATAGATTTCCCGATCGCCGCATATAACCAGGCTGCTGCTTATAATACCTTCTTTCTTAAAAGTACAGCTTATGTACGGTTAAAAAATGCTGAAATAGGTTATACGCTTAAACCAAGCTTTTTAAAGAAAGTAGGGATCAAATCTGCCCGTTTTTATGTGAACGGATATAACCTGTATACATGGTCGCCTAATAAGATCTGGGGCGATCCTGAGAATTTGGGTTATATCGGTTATCCGCTTACCCGCACTTATAACGTGGGCGTAAATGTTAATTTTTAATCAATTAATAGCGAAATGATGAAAAGAACAAATATAATCATACTGCTTTTTATGTGTGTCATGGGCGGTATACTTTCAACAAGCTGTAAAAAGAGTTTTCTTGAAAAGCCTAAAGGAGGGTCTGTAACCGTTGATACTATTTTTGATACTAAGAACCAGGCCCAATATGCTGTGGCGCAAATGTATATGCTATGTATCAGGGGGTATTTTCCTGAAACTTATGATGGCTGCCGGCCCGAAGCAATTACAGACCAGCTTTATATTATACACCCGGCCTATGACTGGGCTTCAAATACCATCGGTACCGGCTCATACATAACCGGTAACATGAGCGCGGATGCAAATTGCGATTATGGTTTTGGGGCCGATAACGGAGCCGGATTTTACTGGCACTATAAAGGTATCAGGCAGGCTAACCTGGTATTAAAAAATATAAATCAGGTAGCTGACGCCGATAATAGCTGGAAAACCGATGTAAAAGGGCAGGCTTTATTTTGCAGGGCCATGCAGCATTATGAACTATTCAGGTATTATGGAGGTGTTCCTATTGTAAATGCGCCTTTGGATGGAACCGGTAAAATAAATATACCACGTAGCTCTGTACAATCGGTAGTTGATAGTGTTGTTAAATGGTGCGATCTGGCTGCAACTATGTTGCCCGCCACACGCCCAAGTTCAGATTATGGCCGAATTACAAAATTAGCCGCCTTAGCTTTAAAAGCCAGGATATTATTATATGCTGCAAGTCCGCTGTATAATACGCCGGGTAATATGAAATCTGACGTTGCAGGAGCCCGCTTTGGCGATAGCCGCGATACAGTATTGGCTTATACCAACTATGATCCTGAACGCTGGAACAAAGCTGCCAAAGCCGCGAAAGATGTAATAGATAACGCAGGCGGAGCAGGAGTATCACTCTACAACACCGGAAAACCTGAAACCACAGGCGAAACTTATGCAACCCTGGGCGATTATGAGTCGGTATGGAATGTATTTGCCAACCCGGAATTGATATTGGTTAACACATCAAACCAGGTACCGGGAGCGGGTGGCGGTTGGGGAGATGGCTCGGCATGGGGGCAGTACCTATCATCAAAGCTGCGGTTGGCGCAATGGGGGGTAAAAAATAATGTACCCATTGAGTTTATGCAGCAATATGAAAAAAAGGACGGTACCAAATGGACCTTGCCTGCTACGGGAAGCGACTTGCCGGTAGATATTAAAGCGCTTAATCTCGATCCGCGGTTTTATCAAACCATTGCTTATGATGGTATGTACTACAGCAGCCAACGGGGTACTTTGGCGTACTATAAAAAAGGTGATTACAGTACCGATGGTAATTTGGCCAGCAGCGACGCGGGTGTTGATGGCTATGCCGCAGAAACTTACAAGTTTGTTGCCCGGGTTGATAACATGACCGATAATCATTTTGCCTGGCCCGTATTTCGCCTTGCCGAGTTTTATTTGGATTATGCCGAAGCGATCAATGAATTTCAGGGCCCGGGTGGTGATGCCACCAACTATCTTAACCTGATCAGGAAAAGAGCCGGAATGCCCGAAAAGCACCCTGCCGATGCTAATTCATTCAGGGAGGCCGTACAAAACGAGCGTACCATTGAATTTGCCTATGAAGGGCAAAGGTATAATGACCTCAACCGCTGGTTAAAAGCCAAAACTGTGTTAAATACAACTTTACACGGTATTCAAACCACCGCCAGAAATGTTGGCGGCCAATTAAAACGGACCTGGCAGGTAGTGCCATTTGTTACCAGGATATTCCCTGCAAAATACTATTACGTTCCGTTCCCGAGCACCGAAATAAGTTTGAGGTATTTGGGTACTAAGAATTGGGATGGGCAAAACCCAGGATGGTAATCAGCTTTACACATTAATAATTAATGAGAAAAAATGAAAAAAGAATATATAACCCTTTTTGCGTGGATTTTTTCGTTCTGTAGTTTCTCTGTCGCTAATGCGCAAACTACGAATGTTACTTCAGCAGATTCCATTAAAACAGGCAATATCAATACTAATGGTATGGTTGATGGTGGATTGCGAACTGAAAAATCCTGGAGAAATACGGGGGCTGTCTTTACACTTTCGGGTGAGGATTTAACACGTATGACGTCGGGAAATTTATTAAATACATTGCAGGGCCGCATTCCCGGTTTAACCGTAGTAACCGGTTCGGGCGAGCCCGGATACGATAACCCTACACTCTACATGAGGGGGCAAAGCAGTTGGAACATAGCAGGGAACCAGGTACTGATATACCTGGATGGTTTTCAGGTTGATCTGGGAGCCATAAGCGGTCTTTCGGCGTATGAAATAGAATCAGTAACACTGCTAAAAGATGCAGCTGCCTTGGCGGTATATGGCTTACAGGGCGGTGCTGGTGTATTAAGCATCAGAACAAAGCGGGGCGAGGTTATGCCAAAAACCCAAATAACCGTTAACGGAAAATATGGGATACTAAGCGCTATTGATTTGCCTAAGCTGATGGATGCTTACGGTTATACAACAGCTTATAACCAGGCATTGCAAAATGATGGCCTGCCTATCAAGTACCCTAATCCCGAGTTATATAAAGCAGCAAATGATCCGTTTCACCCCAACGTAAACTGGTATGATGAGCTGCTTAAAAAAACTTCGACTATTCAGGATTATAACTTCTCCTTTCGCGGCGGAAACAAGACTGCTAAGTATTTCGTGTTAATGAACTACACTAACTTTGAAGGTTTATATAAAAACGCTGATATAATTGATAAGGATTTTGGTACAAATGCCAAATACACCAAATTAAACCTTAGGGCCAATATTGAACTGCAATTGAATAAAAACCTGGCAGTGGTGGCCAATATCAGCGGCATAACGGAGGATAGAAACACCCCTTCGGGCTTTGCCGCATTTGATGTATTTAATGCCCTGCTGGAAATTCCGGCCGCGGCCTTTCCTGTAAAAAACCCTAATGGTACCTGGGGCAATAGTTCTATTTACGGCCCTAATGGTTATAATCCGGTGCAGCTTTTACAACAAAATGGAGTATATAGCTCGCATACCAGAACACTGCAAACAAACTTTGGCTTTACACAAAAGTTAGATGCCTTAACAAAAGGATTAGACTTAAGAGGTGCAGTATCATTTAGTAACCAGTATGTAGGTACTTATCAAAAGCTTTTCTCTGTGCTTTCTTATGAGATATCGAAGGACGCTAATGATATGCCCGTGCGTGACGCAAGCGGGAATGTTGTTTACAAAACAATAGGTAGTATCAGTCAGTCGAACCCTGATGGTGGTGGCGCGCTCTGGAACAGGACCGCGGTACAAGTTGGGTTTGATTATGATCGCAGCTTCGGCAAGCATACTTTTACCGGTATGGTAATGGCGCGCAGGCAAGGTTACAGCCACAACGGCATAACTTACGCAGTTCGTACACAAGGCCTTTCGGGTGATGTTACCTATGATTATGATAAAAAATATATTATTGATCTGACTGCCGCGTATAACGGCTCTGCTGATTTTTCGCCTGGACATCGGTATGGTTTTTTCCCGGCAGCGGGATTAGGATGGATAGCTTCCCAGGAAGATTTCCTTAAAGATAATTCAGTGATCAGCTTCCTGAAAGTAAGAGCATCATATGGTACTACCGGCAATATTAACGAAGCTTACCGTTTTTTATATCAGCAATTTGCCATAAGCGCCCCCGGATGGATAACAGGAACTGCTAATACAACCCAACCAGGCAGAACCGAAGGGCGAATTACCAACCCGGATGCCGCCTGGGAAAAGAAAACCACTTTGAATGTTGGCATTGACCTCAAACTATGGAAAAAGCTTTCGGCAACTGTAGATGTATTTAGCGAAAAACGTACCGGTATCCTGGAGATCCCATCAGCTGATGTGCCCGATTATACAGGGTTCTCTTTACAATATGCAAACACCGGAGAAGTAAGTAATAAAGGATTTGAAGCCTCACTTAATTTTAAAGACAAGATCAATTCTTTTGAATACTATTTTGGAGGTTCAGCAGCTTTTGCCCGTAATAAAATTACAAAAAGATCAGAAAGCCCCGAACCTTATAATTATTTGTATACACAAGGTTACCAGCTTGGCCAAATGCGGGGACTGGTTTACAAAGGGTTTTATCAGCAATCAGATTTTGATGCCAATGGTAATTTAAAAGCGGGAGTAGTATCATCATCATATACCAATGTTAAGCCCGGCGATTTAAAATTTGCCGATCAGGATGGCAATGGCATTATTAATGGTTATGATAAAGTACCGTTAAACTATGCTAAACTGCCCCAAATTACTTTAGGGTTTAACTTAGGTTTTAAATTTAAAGGGTTTGATTTTGATGCCTATCTGGAAGGTGTACTGCACCGCACCGTGAGCCTGCTCGATGATGCTTATTATTATACCCATCCATTTGTAAACAACAATAACATCACTGCATTTTCGGCCAACAGCTGGACACCACAAACGGCAGGTACGGCTACTACTCCGCGTCTTTCTACACAAAGCAACGCTAATAATGACCAGGCTTCTGACTTTTGGATGCGTAATGGCGATTTCTTAAAGCTGCGCAGTGTTGAACTGGGCTATACTTTGCCTCAAAAAGGATTTTTAAAGAAGCTTGATGCCATCAGGATCTTTGTAAATGGAACCAACCTGTTTACCTGGGACAAAATTGACGACCTGGAGGCCGAACGACTTTCAATGGGATATCCATTAATGAAAGCTGTAAGTTTTGGATTGAAAGTTAAATTGTAGTAATAAACCATTTGTAATTACAAGGAAATGAAAAAAAATCGATATATAACAACATTGATAGTTCTGGGTACGCTGCTTTACTCCTGTAAACGTGATTACCTGGACGTGCAAACTTTACAAGCTGGTGTTACTGTTGACAAGCTTTACAGCAACTATACCTATGTGCAGCAGCAGGTTTGGAATACCTACAGCTATCTTCCAAACGGATTCAACTATCTTGATATGGAGGCTGCTACGGATAATGCGGAAGTTACCTATGCGCTTGACAAATCGCAAACCTTTAACAACGGAACATGGAATCAGTATAATAACCCTGATAGTGCATGGGCCACTAATTTTGCCGGGATAAGGCAGGCAAATCTTTACCTGAAAAATAAGGATAGGGTTGATATTTCATATATCAAGGATAAGATCACCTCGTCAGACTCAACAACCTATTTTAACGCCCGCGACAATGTGAAGTTTATGCAGGGCGAAACGCTCTTTTTAAAGGCATTCTTTTACTTTGAACTGGTTAAACGGTATGGTGGAGTACCCATTTTTGAAGAGCCGCTTGACTACAATGACCCTAACACCTGGAAAACTGTACAAAGAAAAACATTAGATGAATGTTTAAAGTATATAGTTTCGTTGTGTGATAAAGCCGCTGCTATAATCCCTGCAAGTCTTACGCCTTACACCTGGTATGACGCGGGCAGGGTTACACAAGGCGCCATAAGGGCTTTAAAGGCAAAAACTCTATTGTACGGAGCAAGCCCGCTTTATAAGGATAATGGCTCTACAGTAACCTGGGCCCAGGCCGCGGCTGCTTTAAATGATGTAATTGCTTTGCACTTATATTCTCTGGATGCTAATTATTCAAATTTATTTGGAGCTAATAATACTACATCGCCTGAGTTTATTTTCTATCGTCGTTATGGCGCTGTAAATACCCTGGAGTTTAACAATTTTCCTATTGTATTTCCAAGCAGTTTTGGTAATAGTTATTCACCAACCGAGAATTTGGTAAATAGTTTTGAAGTACTTCAAAAAGATGGGGGTGGTAATATTACAGGATCGGTTCCGTTTGATTGGAACAACCCTGCCCATTCGGCAAACCCTTACCAAAACCGCGATCCGCGTTTTGCAGCTACAGTAGTATATAACGGCGCAACCTTTAAATCAACAGTTATTGAAACATTTACAGGCGGCAACAGCGGCTTGCCAAAACAAAACGCGACTAAAACAGGCTATTACCTGTCAAAATGGGTTAACCAATCTATTGATCTTGTAAATAATACTACGGCGAACCATGCATGGAGTTATTTCAGATACGGCGAAATTCTGCTGGATTATGCCGAAGCCATGTTTAACGCGTATGGTGCTGATGCCGATCCGCAAGGATATGGAATGACAGCTTTGCAAGCTATAAATAAAGTAAGGCTGCGTGTTAAAATGCCGACCCTAACTGCCTTAAATCAGCAGACTATTGAGCATGAGCGCAATGTAGAAATGAGTTTTGAAGATCAGCGTTTTTGGGATGTTCGCCGATGGAAAAAAGGCGGGGTATATTTTAAAACTCCTGTAAACCGTATAAGCATCACCAATACAGGCGGGTCTTATACCTATGGTGTTAAGCAATTGGAAAACAGGGTGTTTGAGGATAGGATGAACTGGTATCCAATTCCACAAAGTGAAATAGCAAAAACTCATTGGGCGCAAAATCCGGGTTGGTAATAATAAATGGATCATCGCACCCGTAAAAGGTGTGATGATCCATCATGATTTAAATTATTAATATAGAAAATATTTTATGAAAATTCATGCATCATCAATATTGAAATTGTCTGCTTGTTTATTGCTGGCAATAGTATCCTGTAAGCAGGAATATCTGGAAGGAGTTAAATCAAGCCCGGCAGTAAAGGTTTATTTACCCCAGTCCGAAAACCCAAATGGGCTTGTAGATGCCCTTGCCGATAATAAGCTGGTGGTAGATAGTATAGCCCATACGGCTAATTTTTCTGTTCCGGTTTACCGGGGTGGCGAATCTGGTTTTGATCCTTTAACCGTAGATGTAAGTGTAGATAATACTGCTATTGCAGGTTTAATAACATCAGGAGCCTTACCGGTTAATACCATAGTTTTAGATCCGGCCGACTATACACTTGCGGCAAAAGATTCGGTTGCTCTTGATAATAACATCATGAAGGGTAACATCATCCCTAAAATAAAGATCGACGCCATGAGTAAATATGGCGGTAAAATAGCTGCTTTAGGTATCAAAATTGCTAATTCATCAAAACAGGAAGTGAATACAAACATGAATAGGCAGATCATTTATTTTGATGTTGATCAGTTACTGGATGCTGTTACTCCTAAAACCAACATGGTCGACAAAGCAAAGTGGCAGGTTTTGAAGATTGCCGCTAATGATAATGTAACCTTTAAAGTTAATGACGATGGAAGCATACTTGCATCAGGTGGTAACGGAGGACATCAGGGCGTTTATCAGCCATTGGTGGTAAGGGCTAATAAACAATATAAAATAGACTTTAATGTGCAGGGACAGGGGGCAACAGATACCTGGTTTGAAGTTTACATAGGTACTTTGGCGCCAACACAGGGTAGTGATTATAGTAATGGCGGTATACGTATGGCCTTAAATACCTGGACCGGTTGCGGAAAAACACCTTTTAACGGCTTATTGTCGGCCGTGAAATGTGCGGGAAGCGGTAATGTTGTTACATTTCCTGCCGCCGGTACTGTATGGCTTGTTATTAAGTCGGGCGGTAGTAACCTGGGCAATGGAGGTATAAAACTTACTAATATTGATTTCAGGAGGGTAAATTAAGGTTATACCAACTAAAGATCTTTAGTTTGAGATGTAGTTGAATAGTATAATTAATACTGTGAAGCGTCCCGGGGTGAGATACGGGGCGCTTTTTAGTGTCAATATTTTTAATCTTTAAGCAGCATTGGTATGCCACAACTCAGGGAAACAAGAGTTGTGTTATCACAAATATTATAATAGCAGTATTCTTTAATAAAGATCTGAGGAATTTAAGCGCATGTGTAATTTGATTCTCTACCGTACGTTTTGATATTCCGAGTTGTTGGGCTATTTCGTCATTGGTTAAATTATCCATGCGGCTTAGTTTAAAAATTTCACGGCAACGCTTGGGCAAATTATTCAATGATGTTTCAACGGAATGCTCTAATTCCAGGTAAGTGATGTTTTCATCGCCCTGATTAATATCCTGGTAATAGGTTGAAAAACGATCATAATCTTCTATATATAAAATAGCAGATGATCTTTTTGCTTTTAATTGTTTATAAACATGATACCTTGCTGCCGATGTGAGGTAGTTTTTAAAGCAGGTAATTTTAAACTCATTCCTTTTTTGCCAGATATTTAAAAATATATCCTGTACAATTTCGGTACAAGCTTCCTTATCCTTTAAATACGAAAAAGCAGTGCCATATATAATGCTCCAATAACGTTCAAAAAGCGTTTCAAAAGCTTTTGTATCGTTAAGCATTATCGCCTCCCACAATTCAGAATCAGAGTATTTATTCAAGAGCATATAATTGGTTAAATAAAATTAGGGATTTTATCTGTAATGAAGTGTAATTGTTACAATTAATATTTTATCCGCGCACCATCAGGAAATTATTTTTTTTATTTTATGTGTGTTGGGGTCACAAAAAGTCTCTACACCTAAACAACCAGATTATATTCTTTCCATGACCCAACAAGATTTTATCGATTTATACGAGAAATATATATCCGGTGATTGTACGCCAGATGAAATAAAGCAGCTGGAAGCATATCGGGATAGCTTTCAGTTGAGGGATTTGCCATGGAGTGCGGAGATGGGTGATAAGCAAGAAGTTAAACAGGAAATATTAAACAAATTAGATACAGGCATTACACCTCCTGGAAAAAAAACCTATAAAAATTATTGGATCGCGGCGGCTGCGGCAATTGCTATCTTCACTATCGGTTTGGTACTGATGCTGGAGCAGAAAGTTCAGCTATCACCAGATAAACTGGTTAAAAACTCATTGTCCACAGGTAAAGGTCCGGTGGTACCTGGCTTTAATAAAGCAATCTTAACACTTTCTGATGGCTCAAGCATTGATCTTAATGACTCAAAAAATGGAACACTCTCCAAACAAGGTGGGGTATCAGTTGGCAAATTAGGGGATGGGAAATTGGTTTATGATATAAATGGAGCTAAAACAAAAAAAGCTGTAGTATTATATAATACTATTACTACACCAAGGGGAGGTCAGTACCAGGTAGTATTATCTGACGGGACAAAAGTATGGCTCAATGCCGCATCCTCATTAAAGTTCCCCGCAATTTTTACCGGTAACGAAAGAAATGTAGAACTCACGGGTGAAGCATATTTTGAAGTGGCAAAAAATAAGGATAAACCTTTTAAGGTTGCTGTTAATAATATGAACATTGAGGTATTGGGAACCCACTTCAATGTAAATGCATATAATGACGAAAATGCTATAAAAACCACTCTTTTAGAAGGGTCGGTAAAATTAAAGACCGGTAATCAGCAGGCATATTTAAAGCCGGGGCAACAAGCTACACTGGGCCAGCAACAAATGTTTAATATTCGCCCGGTTAATACCGAGGATGCAGTAGCATGGAAAAATGGATACTTTGTATTTAACAATGAAAATATCCAAAGTATCATGAAAAAAATTTCGCGCTGGTATGATGTGGAAGTTGTTTATGAGGGAAAAGTTGACGAAAGGGACTTTGGCGGTACAGCATCGCGCTTTGGCAGTGTTACAGAAGTATTAAAATTATTGGAGTTAACAGGTACAGTTCACTTTAAAATGGAAGGAAGGAGGATCACGGTAATGCCATAAACTTACTTATATATAATTATAAAATAAGTTACCGTAAAAACCAGGAGCGATTGCAGCGCTCCCGGTTAATCAATCTGCTTTGTTAAGCAGTTAAAAGGGTAACGATCAATTGCTTCTACAACCAATTTTAATTAAACCTTTTTCAAATGTATAAAGATAATATTGCATTTCCATGCAGGAGGATTTCCTGTGTGTCAATTAAAATACTTAGGGTGATGAAACTTGTGTTAATTTTATTAATTACCACTATTATGCAGGTGAATGCCACCTCGAATGCCCAAACCGTAAGCTTAAATTTAAAAAACGCTTCGCTAAAAGAAGTTATTGAAGAATTAAGACAACAAACGGGCTACCATTTTCTGTATAAAACGCAGATGCTTAATGAAACTAAGCAGGTTAACCTTTCGGTAAGTAATGAACCGTTTTTAGAGGTTCTTGAAAAATGCTTTGCCGGTCAACCCATAACCTATACCGTTGTGCAAAACACGGTTGTTTTAAGGCGAAAGACCCTGGCAGATAACAGCCCGAAACAAGCAGTGAAAGTTACTGGTAAAGTAACTGATGAAAGGGGGCAGCCCCTGCCGGGTGTAAGCGTAAAGGTAAAGGGCACAAATAATGGTATAATTACCGATGGTGGTGGCAAATACACCTTAACCGTTGATAATGCCAGCGGGGTTCTGGAATTTACTTTTTTAGGATTTACCAAGCAGGAAGTTGCCATTAATGGCCGTGCCGAAATTAACGTTGTTTTAAAGGAAGCTCAAACTGCTTTAAATGAAGTAGTTGTTATTGGCTACGGAACTGTTAAGCGGTCTGACCTTACAGGTGCTACCGCTTCGGTTAAAGGCTCTGATATAAAGGCTCAGGGTGTAAGCGATATTACAAGATCATTACAGGGTAAAATGCCGGGAGTTACTATAGAGTCTGCCGGTGGCGATCCGGGAGCCGGAACCCGGATTATGATCCGGGGGGTTGGTACATTAGGAAATGGAGCTCCGTTATATATTGTTGATGGTGTGCCAACGGCCAGTATCAACAACCTGAACCAGGTTGATATTGAATCTATTGATGTATTAAAAGACGCCTCTGCCGCGGCCATATACGGTTCAAGGGCGGCAAACGGTGTGGTATTGGTTACCACTAAAGCCGGCAAAAATGGTGCACCTGTAGTACAGTTTACTGCAAATTACGGTAAGCAAAAAATAGCTAAGGAGGTTGACGTTTTAAATGCACAGGAATGGGCAAATGTTAGTAATGCGGCTCATGATAATGCGGGCTTACCAAGGCTTGATATTGCCAAAAATCCACAAACGTTAGGCGTCGGTACCGATTGGCAGGATGCCATATACAGAACAGCCCCTGTTCAACAGTATAATATGCTCGTAAGTGGTGGCAGCGAATCAACCAAATACAGTGTTTCAGGTGGTTATAATGATCAGCAGGGAATTGTGGATGTAACCGGTTATAAACGTTATAATTTACGCGTTAAAACAGAAACTACTAAAGGACGCCTGAAATTTGGCGAAACAGTATTACTGTCAAGAGAAAAATTTATCACCATGCCGGGTGGCTGGGGTGGTCAGGGTGGTAACCCGGTGGGCTCGGCTGCAAAAATGATCCCGGTATTTCAAATTTATGATCCCACAGCTGTAGGTGGTTTTGCCGGGGCCTATGGCCCTGTGGTTAATGTTGCCAACCCGGTAGCTCAGCTCAATCTGGAAAACATCAACCGAGAGTTTACCAGTATTATAACTAATGCATACGCACAGGTGAACCTTTTGCCCGGTTTAAATTATAAATTGAACCTTGGTTATACTAATGGTTTTACCAGTAATTATGATTATGCTAAAAGATATGCAGTAGGTACCCTGTTCTCACATCCAACCAATGATATTAGTTTGAGCAAGGGCCAAAATGTAATGGTGCTGTTAGAAAATACCCTGAACTATGATAAGCATATTGGCAAACATAGTATACAGGCATTGGCAGGTTATGCTTATCAAAGCACAACTGATAATTATACCGCAGCAGGCAGAACAGACCTGCCTGATGGCATTGACCAGATAGATGCCGGTGCCGGCATATCTACCAGCGGTGGTAACAAGAAGGTAAACAATTTGGTATCGATATTTGGAAGGGCTATTTATTCATATGATAACCGATATCTGTTAACTGCTACTTTCAGGCATGATGGCTCGTCAAGGTTTGGTAGCGCACACCGTTATGGCGATTATCCTTCTATTGCATTGGGATGGAATATTTCAAATGAGCGTTTTTTTGAGTCTTTAAAAAATACACTTTCAACTTTAAAATTAAGGGCAAGTTATGGTGTGCTGGGTAACCAGGAAATAGATAATTATCAGTACAGTGCTGCCATAGCATCAAATATAAATTATGTTATTGGTGCCGATCAGCAAAAATGGTTCGGGGCAATTCAAACAGCTTTAGCCAATCCTGACATTAAATGGGAAAGTACCAAAACTTCAAATGTTGGTTTAGATATAGGTTTTTTACAAGATAAACTGAATATAACAGCCGATTATTTTATTAAAAAAACCACCGATCTTTTGTTAAACGTCCCTATACCCGGCTCTGTTGGATCAGTATCATATCCTGTGGTAAACGCCGGAGATCTGCGTAATAAAGGCATTGAGGTTGGTGTTAATTTTAATGATCGTATAGGCAAATTAAACTATGGCATTTTTGGTACAATAAGCGCTGTGAAAAATAAAGTAATAGCACTTGGTACAGGCACACAGCAAATTTTTGGAGGGCAGCCTACCCACCATGGTGCTTCAAGCACCCTAACCGAGGCTGGTGGTTCCATAGGTTCTTTTTACCTGATAAAGGATATTGGCATATTTAATTCGCAAGCCGAAATTGATGCCTATTCTAAAAACGGCAAACTGATACAGCCAAATGCCGCGCCTGGTGATGTTAAATTCCAGGACACCAATAATGACGGACAGATAAACGATAATGATAAAGTTAACTCGGGCAGCCCATTCCCTAACTTTGAGTATGGTTTTGGTATAAATGCCTCCATGTATAACTTTGATATCAACATGTTCTTTCAGGGATCACAAGGTAATAAGATCTACAATGGTTTAAGGCAGGATCTGGAAAGTACAAACCTGGATTTTAACTATGCCCAATCCATGCTCAATGCCTGGACACCAACCAATCATTCCGACGTGCCAAGAGTAGTTACCAATGATCCAAACTTTAATAACCGCACATCAACTCGTTTTCTGGAAAGTGGCTCTTATTTAAGGATGAAGACATTGCAAATTGGATATACTTTAAACAATGCATTAGCAAAAAGGATAAAAATAACCTCGCTGCGCGTTTATGCAAGCGCCGATAATCTGTTTACTATAACAAACTATACTGGCTTTAACCCTGATTTGGGCAGGGCTGGGACTAATCCATTGAACATACTTGACCGTGGCGTTGATTTTGGGCATGTGGCTTACCCACTGGCCCGAACCATCTCTCTTGGTCTTCAATTAACCTTATAATTAACAGAGCGCTATTAAAATTTAAATTATGAAAAATTTAATAATCATATTTTGTATAGCTGCTATGGTTTGCAGCTGTAAAAAAAGCACATTAGAACTTCAAAATCCCAATCAGATAACTACAGCAACTTTCTGGAAAACCGAAACCGATGTGCAAAGCGCCTTTGCTGCTACTTATGGCTTACTGAGGGATGTAAACGGCGGTTTTTATGGCGTAAGAGGTATTGAGCTGGGTAATGGTCGTGGTGATGACTTTTTTATCAGGAATGATGTTGCCGACTTATACAAACTGTCGACATTTACCAATACAGCCGATAATGGGCCTGCCAATGACTTGTGGAACACATCGTACCGGGCTATTTTCAGGGCAAATCAAATATTGACCAATATTGATAAGGTTACTACTTTAGATGCAAACGCTAAAAAGGCTTATATAGCCGAAGCAAAGTTTTTACGCGGCCTAAACTATTTTATCCTGGCCATAAACTTTGGCGATGCGCCCTTAATTCTAACTGTTCCGGCAAATACCGAGCAATATTTTACAGCCAAATCTCCCGAAGCCGATATCTGGAAGCAGGTAATTATAGATTTTACCGCGGCTGGCGCCGATCTGCCGGCTTCTTACCCATCCCAATGGATAGGCAGGGCAACCAAAGGCGCTGCACTGGCATATCTTGGCAAAGCCTACGTTTACACCAAAGCCTGGGCCAACGCTGAAACTGCTCTGAAACAGGTAACAACCATGTCATACCAGTTGATGCCTGATTATGGTGATAATTTTGTCGCCGCTAAAAAGAACAACCAGGAATCTGTTTTTGAAATTCAGCTGGCAGATGTTGGCGGAACCAATCCGTGGGCAGGTGAAAACGCGAATCAGGCTTTAGGAGTTACTACAGCGCAAGAGTTTGCACCATCTGAAGTAAGCGGATGGTTTGAGGTGAGCCCTACAGATAAACTTTTTAACGAGTTTAAGAAGGAAAAAACAACCGCCAATGATTTTGATCCAAGGATGTATGCTACCTTAATTTGGGATTACCCCGGAGCTACTTTTTACAGGAAACCGTTTAGCAGTTTTGCACTGGTGTTTGGTTACCATTCCATGTTCAAAAAATATCAGAATTACGACCAGGTTAACGAGCTCACAGGATCAAGCGGTGCATCTAATTATGCCTCAAGCAATAATGAAAGGGCCTTACGCTATGCGGATGTGCTATTACTGCTGGCCGAGTCTTTAACCATGCAGGGAAAAGTGCAGGACGCATATCCTTACGTAAAACAAATAAGGGACAGGGCAAAACTTGCCAACCTGCCCGGTGGCTATAGCCCTGACCAGATGATGGCCGAGATTATGCACCAGCGGATGATTGAATTTGCCCGTGAAAACCAACGCTTTTATGATCTGAAACGCTGGGGTAAACTGGCACAGGAGATCGCCAATAGTGATAAAATAGGTAAGCAATTTTTTGTGGCCGGCAAGTATGATTATTTCCCGATCCCGCAAAATGAGATCAACAGTAACCCACAAATGAAACAAAATTCCAATTGGTAAAAGCCTGAATTGCTTTTCATTTTTATGATCTGATTGCTGTTGTTTTACGAACAGCAATCAGATCATCCTGTTAATTTAACCGGTTGGCTAATATCTGTAAGCACTTAAACAGATCACTGATCTATGCTAATTTCGCTATTTATATGAAAAAATTAAGCTCGCTTTTGTTAATTGCATTTTTGCAGTTTACATGTATAACCATTGCCAATGCGCAGTCAAAAAAAACACCGGTAAGCGCAGGTAAAAAGATAGATCTTTCAGGTGATTGGGCGTTTCAAACCGACTCGCTGGATGAAGGAGTAACGCAAAAGTGGTATGCAAACACCTTAAAGGATAAAGTTACTCTTCCGGGTTCGATGACTACCAATGGCAAGGGAAATGATATTACCGTGCATACCCCCTGGACGGGCAGCATCGAAGATTCCACCTGGTTTCGTAGTCCGGAGTATGCACAATACCGCAAGCCAGGGAACGTCAAGGTACCGTTCTGGCTCCAGCCGGTTAAATATTACAAAGGGGCGGCCTGGTATCAAAAAAAAGTTGATGTGCCGGCATCATGGTATAAAAAACACGTTGAGCTATATATTGAAAGAAGCCATTGGGAAACAACCGTTTGGGTGGATGGTAAACAAATTGGAATGCAAAACAGCCTTTCAACCGCTCAGGTTTTTGACCTCTCCAACACATTATCACCGGGGCAGCACCAAATAACTATCCGGGTTGATAACCGGGTTAAGGATTTCAATGTGGGGCAAAATTCGCACAGCATTTCTGATCACACTCAAAGCAATTGGAATGGCATGATAGGGCAACTGTTTTTGGAGACCAAACCACTTGTATATATTGACGATGTGCAACTGTACCCTGATATAAAGAACAAACAGGTTGTAGCCCGCATACAGATCAACAATACCACAGGTAAGGCAGCCAACGTTACGGTGAATTTGTTAGCCACATCAAAATCTCCCCAGGGGCTAAAAACCGTAGCTAAAAAGCTTGCCATAGCAAAAAGTACAATTATCGAAATGACCTATCCAATGGGAAAAACCCCATTGTTATGGAGCGAATTTACGCCTGATATTTATAAAATGAAGATCAGTCTGGCTACTGACAAAAGTGGCCGGGACGAGCGATCTGTAACGTTTGGGATGCGTGATTTTTCGACCCGCGGTACACAATTTACCATTAATGGTCAACTTACGTTTCTTAGGGGAACGCTGGAATGTGCGGCTTATCCTAAAACAGGTTTTCCACCAACTGATGTAGCATCATGGATGCGGATCTTAAATATTTGCAAATCATACGGATTAAATCACTTACGTTTTCATTCCTGGTGCCCGCCTGATGCTGCTTTTGAAGCGGCCGACCGTTCAGGCTTTTATTTCCAGATTGAATGTGCCTCTTGGGCCAACCAGGGCGCCACCATTGGCGATGGAAAACCACTGGATCAGTACATTTATGACGAAAGTAACAGGATTGTAAAAGCATACGGGAACCACCCATCTTTTTGCCTGATGGACTATGGCAATGAGCCTGCCGGTAAAAATCAGGTTAAATACCTCACAGATTTTGTGAACTATTGGAAAAAGAAAGACCCCCGGCGGTTGTATACAACAGGCTCGGGCTGGCCCATTGTTAGCGAAAGTGATTATAACAGTACCCCAGCCCCGCGTATCCAGCAATGGGAAGAGGGACTAAAAAGTATCATAAACAGCAAGGCGCCAAGTGCAAGTTATGATTGGGCCGATATTATTAAAAAGTGGCAGCACCCAACCGTAAGCCACGAAATTGGCCAATGGTGTGTTTACCCTGATTTTAAAGAGATAGCCCAATATGATGGCGTATTAAAAGCAAAGAATTTCGAGATTTTTAAGGATATACTGGTAAAGCATGGCATGGGCAATTTGGCCGAAGACTTCTTGTCTGCATCAGGAAAACTGCAGGCTTTGTGTTATAAGGCCGATATAGAAGCCGCTTTACGCACACCGGGTTTTGGTGGTTTTCAATTATTGGGCTTAAATGATTTTCCGGGGCAAGGCACAGCTTTAGTAGGGGTACTTAATCCGTTTTGGGGCGATAAAGGGTATATCACAGGAAAAGAATATAGCAAATTTTGCAACGCGGTTGTTCCATTGGCCCGTTTGTCAAAAATGGTTTATCTTAATAATGAAGTACTAACAGCTCCAATTGAAATGGCACAATTTGGTCCGCGGGAGTTAATAGACGTAACACCGAATTGGAATATAAAGAATGACGCCGGTGATGTTTTATTTAAAGGCGAATTGGAGCGCACTAAAATATCCTTTGGTAACGGAATAAAGCTGGGCGTAATTAATCAACCCTTAACTTTGGTAACAAAGCCTTCTAAACTCACATTAACAGTTTCGGTTGCCGGTCATGAAAACTCGTGGGATATATTTGTATATCCGGCTACCTTGCCCCAGGTTAGCCAGGAGATCATGGTTACTAATACGCTTGATAACAAAGCTATTGAATTGTTAAACAAAGGCGGAAAGGTGCTGCTAACGCTTGAAAAAGGGCAGCTTAAAAAAGATAAGGGAGGCGATATCGCTATCGGATTTTCAAGTATATTCTGGAACACGGCCTGGACTAAAAGCCAGCCACCGGTAACATTAGGTATTTTATGCAATCCTCAGCATCCGGCTTTAAAAGAGTTTCCTACACAAAGCTATAGTAACTGGCAATGGTGGGATGCCATGTCGCATTCCAACGCTATTCGGCTTGATTCGGTGGCAAATGATTTGCAGCCAATTGTAAGGGTTATTGATGATTGGGTTACCGCAAGGCCTCTGGGTTTAATTTTTGAATGCCAGGCCGGAAACGGTAAGCTGATCGTATCGGGTATCGACCTGCAGTCTGATCTGGACAAGCGCCCCGAAGCACGACAGCTATTATACAGTCTTAAAAGTTATATGGATGGCGACAAATTCTCTCCAAATAAAAAGATCGATATTCAAAAAATAAGCGCTTTATACCAATAGTATAATCGCAGGTATTACCTATTTATCCGGGGTATAGTCATTGGGCTATGCCCCGGATTTGTTATGGCAGCTTTTCTTTGGAATGCTTCATGCAACTATTTTATATACATGGATGTCTTTTACATCAAAATATTCGTTATCCATTACATTTTAATATAATTACAATAAATTAACCCCGACTGACTCCTCCAATTAATAGGCTATGTTAAAAGAAGAAAGACAAAACTTTATCATGAAGCAGATAAACCTGCATAATAAGGTATTATCCTCAGACCTATGTGTTAAACTAAATGTATCGGAAGATACCATCAGGCGCGATCTGAATGATCTGGCAAGTAGTGCGAAGATAAAGAAGGTATATGGGGGAGCTATGTCAAAATCATTTTCGCATACCACGGGTATAAAAGAAACCTATGCCCAGGAAGCTAAAAAGCAAATAGCCAAAAAAGCGCTAACGCTTATTAATGATGGGATGATTGTGCTTTTAGGTGGTGGTACAACTATAATTGAAATGGCCCGGCTGGTGCCTAAAGATCGGCGTTGTACTTTTTTTACAGTAAGTCCGGTGGTAGCCATGGAACTTATTGAATACTCAGATTGCGAGGTGATATTACTTGGAGGGAGTTTATTGCATGACTCTTATATAGTTACCGGTTCAATGGTGATCAATCAATTGGCTGATATTAAAGTTGATCTTTGTTTTTTAGGCACCAATGCTATTTCGCTGGAGAACGGTATTACCGATTCTGTTTGGGAGGTTGTACAGGTTAAAAAGGCCATGATCAAATCTGCTAATAAAACGGCCATTGTAAGTATTGCCGAAAAGCTGAATTCTGATGAGAAAATGAAGGTTTGCAATGTAAACGCCATCAACTATTTAATTACCGACATTGACCCCATCGAACAAATGTTATCTCCTTATGCTAATGTTTTAAATGTCCTTTGATATTGCCCTGATCAGCAACCTGCTTCCCTAAGTTTTTTGTGTTAACAAGAATGTTACAATAGCTCTTTTCTTTGAAAACCATAAGGGAAAGGCCGCATTTTGCTATGTTATTTTATGCGGTTTTATGCGGTATTAAATTAAATAACGCATAAGTTTGATATTTTAATTTTGTTATTGCATATATTTGAGCACAGGCGTTCAGGCGTTTGCATGTTTGTGCGTTTTTAAGCAGATTGAATTTATTACTCTAAGCCTTCAAAATAACCGTATGCGTTTAATCACACTATTGCTGGTATTCATGCTTAACGCAGGTGTAGTGTTTGCACAAACAGATTCTATAAATTTCAAAAGGGCCGAGTGGGAAACAAAGCGCATAGCTCCCGGCATCCATTTAAAGCAAGCGTGGTTCAGGGGCAATTCATTATTTAAATCCAACCAGTTTATATCCATCCTGGAAGTTAAGACCAGGCGTAGCAATAAACTAAGCATAGCTTATGAGGCCAAAATAAAAAGGGTTACCAGCGATTTTGGTAGCCAAAATCAAGCACTTGCTGCCATTAATGGGACTTTTTTTGATGTGAAAAACGGCGGTTCTGTGGATTTTATCCGTGCAGGAGGCCAAATTATAAACGAAAATCATCTGGAAAAAAATAATACCAGGGCAAGGCATCAGCAGGCAGCTTTAGTTATAAAAGATGGTGAGCTGCACATTGATCAGTGGGATGGCAGCCAGGATTGGGAGAAAAAACTGGATGGTCAGGATGTAATGTTAACCGGTCCGCTGCTGTTGCATAACGACCTGCAGGTTAAGGTTGATTCAAACAGTTTTAGTATCACCCGCCACCCGCGATCGGCTATAGCTATTACTGATAATAACAGGATTTTATTGATCACGGTAGATGGCAGGGATGCAAATTCAAAAGGAGTGAGCCTGTTTGAACTCAGTAAGATCCTGCACTGGCTGCATTGCCGTGATGGTGTAAATATGGACGGTGGGGGCTCAACAACATTATGGGTAAAAGATCAGGGTGTGGTGAACTATCCCTCTGATAATGGAAAGTGGGATCACAAGGGGCAGCGAAAAGTAGCGAACGTGGTATTGGTTAAAAGAAACTAAGACATAAAGTTATATCAAAATGAAAATAGCAATGCTTTCCTTACTTATGCTGATCCTGGCCGGATGGGTAGGGGTTCGGCATCAACCCGGTCATTCCTCGAACTTACCTGCATCTCACAAAAAAGAGATCGTTACCGGGGCTGATCAAACCGAAAAATACCTTCCTTATTTAAAAGGAAAACGGATAGGTATGGTGGTTAATCCATCATCTCGAATTGGCAATAATGCAAGTGTTGACAGTCTTAAAGCTTTAGGGGTTAACATAGTAAAGATATTTGGACCTGAACATGGCTTTAGAGGCGACGCAAGTAATGGTGCAAAGGTTGACGATAGTGTTGATCCAAAAACCGGAATACAGGTAGTGTCATTATACGGAAAAACCGGCAAACCAAGTCCCCAGGACCTTGCCGATATTGATCTGATGATCTACGATCTGCAGGACGTAGGAGCAAGGTATTACACTTACCTGGCTACCCTGCACCGGGTTATGGAAGCCTGTGCCGAAAATGATAAAGAATTATTAATTCTTGACAGGCCTAACCCCAACGGGTATATGGTTGATGGGCCTGTGCTTGATATGAAACTAAAATCGGGCATCGGTTTTCATCCGGTGCCTATTGCTCACGGCATGACGGTAGGTGAATACGCCCGAATGATCAATGGCGAAGGCTGGCTGGCCGGAGGCGTAAAATGCCGGCTTAAAATTATCCCGGTAGCCAATTATAAGCACAGTATGCTTTACACGCTCCCGGTACATCCCTCTCCTAATTTAAACACCCAGCAATCCATTTTACTATATCCTTCCTTATGCCTGTTTGAAGGCACTATTATAAGCCAGGGCCGGGGTACTTATTTTCCGTTCTGTGTACTGGGCAATCCCGATCTGAAAGGAAAATACGATTTCACGTTTACGCCCATAGGCATTAAGGGCATGAGCGAAACACCTCTGTTTCAAAATGAAGCTTGTTACGGCCTCGATCTGAGGAATTACGATATCCAAAAATTGGTCAAAAGCAAACGCGTAAACCTCGGTTGGTTAATTGAAATGTATAAGGCCTACCCATACGAAGACCGTTTTTTCGACTTTAAGCAAAGCAAGCAGATAGGGAATTTTGATAAGCTGGCCGGCACAACCGAGTTAAAAGAACAAATTATAGCCGGTAAAACCGAACGCGAGATAAGAAAAAGCTGGGAGCCCAAACTATCTCAATTAAAAAAAATGCGTCAACAATATCTGCTTTATCCTTAATCATACCAGCACGCTCAACATACTATATAATATCAAACTAATAAGGTTTAACTGAACATTTAAATGAACAATTATGGAAAAAAAGCTACTTAAAACGTTTCTGGCTTTTTTGTTTTTGTCGGTACAGGTAATGGCCCAGCAAAAAACAATTAGCGGAAAAGTGACTTCTGCAGATGATGGAAGTGTATTACCAGGGGTTTCAATTAAAATAAAAGGAACTTCTGATGGTACTGTTACCGATGTGAACGGTTCTTATTCAATTAGCGCCGCTAATGGCCAGGTACTTGTATTTAGTTTTATAAGTTTTGCTACACAAGAAGTATCTGTAAACGCCAGCACCATTAACGTTAAACTTGGTGCCGATACCAAATCATTAAATGAAGTAGTGGTGGTTGGTTACGGAACGCAAAAGCGGGCCAACTTAACCGGTGCGGTTGCCACGGTGGACACCAAAGTTTTGCAGTCGCGGCCCATTACCGATGTTGCGCGGGGATTGCAGGGCGTTGTTCCGGGTTTAACCATTACCACCGCTACAGGCGACCTGGGAACTGACCCTAAAATAAGGTTGCGGGGATTAGTTGGTTCAATTAATACAGGTGCAGCCGGAGCGGCACCTTTAATATTGGTTGATAACGTAGAGATCCCCAGTTTGCAATTGCTTAACCCTGATGATATTGAATCTATATCGGTGTTGAAAGATGCGGCTTCGGCTTCTATATATGGTACAAGAGCGGCCTTTGGGGTAATATTAGTTACCACCAAAACAGGTAAACGTAACGGTACCAACAGAATAACCTATTCTAACAATTTTGCATGGTCATCCCCAACAAACCAGATAAAATTGGCACCCGCGGCAGATAACTCACAGGCTTCATTACTGGCACTGCAGCGATTTAACCCCAACACATCCAGTTTCAGTATTATCGGTTATTCTGTTGATGCTGCATCCATACAAAAAATGCGCGACTGGGAAACCCAATACGGCGGTCAAAACCTAAGTCCCGAAATGGTACAGGGCCGTGATTTTGACATCCTTGGTGGTAAATTATACTTTTACCGTTCATGGGATGCCGGCAAAATGTATTTGAAAGACTGGACCCCGCAGCAATCACACAATGTTGGTATAAGTGGTGGCAGCGAAAAAATAAATTACAACGTAGGGTTAGGTTACCTTAACCAGGACGGTGTACTAAAAGTAAATCCGGATAAATTTGATCGTTATAACTTTTCATTAGGTGTAGGTGCAAGCCCAACTAAATGGCTGGATGCACGCGCTAAGGTTATATTCTCCAATACGTTAACGTCTACCCCTTTCATTTTCTCGGGTACACAGTACGGTCCTTATTATTACTTGTATCGCTGGCCGGCCAACTATCCGTATGGTACTTTCAACGGATTGCCATTCCGCAGTGCTGTAACCGAGGTTCAGCAGGCAAAAATGGATCAGGATAAAAATAACCTGTCGAGAATTTCGGTAGGGGGTACCATTAAAATAATTCCGGGCTTAACCCTTGATGCTGATTATACTTACTCAGGCACTAATGAGCATTTACACCAAACCGGTGGCAACACTATGGCTTATGATTTCTGGTCATTTAACGGAACCGCGTTAAATTATACCGGTTATCAAAGTGCTTCTTACAATAAGGCGCGGTATTACTCTTATTGGTCGACAGTAAACACAGGTAAATTATTTGCTACCTATAATAAAAATATAGGCGATCATTCGCTTAAATTTATTTTGGGTGGTGATATAGAACTTAATCAAAACACAAGTCAGTCGTCGGAGAGGAGGAATTTACTTGATCCTGATTTTGGCGAAATTCCGTTGGCTACCGGCGATCAATTTGTAACCGGATCCGATGCTCATTATTCAACTCTGGGTTATTTTGGCCGTATTAACTATGCCTACAAAGACAAGTATCTGTTAGAATTGAATGGACGTATTGATGGTTCATCACGCTTTCCGGTTAACGATTTGTATGGTTTCTTTCCATCAGCTTCGGCAGGTTATGTGCTTACCAAAGAATCATATATGGACTGGAGTAAAGGGTTTCTGTCATTCTTGAAAATAAGAGGGTCTTATGGCTCGGTAGGTAATCAGTCTATAGTAGGTAATTCACCGGCAGGTACAAGTTTATTCTTAATAAATTATTTAGGGCAAAATTCAAACTGGCTATTGCCATCAGGTAATGCTGTTACTATAGGTACACCAGGTGCACTTTCTCCTATTTTAACCTGGGAAACTATCAGAACGGCGGATATCGGCTTAGATGCGCGTTTTTTGAATGATGAGCTTGGATTAACATTTGATGTTTATAACAGAACCACCAGCAATATGATCAGTCAGGGTGTAACACTTCCAAGCTCATTTGGTACTGCCGCTCCATTACGTAATTTTGGCGAATTGCAGGGTAAAGGATGGGAGTTAGCCATTGATTATAACCATACTTTTTCTGGCGGGTTTCATTTTAGTGCAACAGCAACAATGTCTGATGCGCAGGAAACAATCACCAAGTTTGCTCAAACAAACAGGCAGCTTCCAGACCCGATAGCTGCTCTGAATTCAAAGTATTATGAAGGCATGAAATTGGGCGAAATATGGGGTTATCAGACAGATCGTTTATTCACAGCGAGTGATTTTGCGGGTAAGGACGCTGCAGGGCATTATATATATGCGCAGGGTGTGGCTTCACAAAGTCAACTGGAAAGTGGTTCATTCTTTTTTGGCCCGGGCGATGTTAAATATAAAGATCTTAATGGCGATGGTGTAGTTTATCAGGGCAGCAATACTGTTGATGACCATGGTGATAAAAAGATTATTGGTAACTCAACTCCGCGTTATCAATACGGTTTAAGATTGGGGGCCGATTGGAAGGGCTTTGATCTGAATGTGTATTTTCAAGGAGTAGGCAAGCGCGATCTGTGGGCAAGCGGCTCAGTCTTTATCCCCGGGTTCAGGGGAGCAGAAGGCTGGTATTCCAATCAGATGGATTACTGGACAGAAGCTAATCCTAATGCCTATTACCCAAGGCCAACTGATTATGGTGCAGTTGCCGACAAATGGGACTTTCAGCCTCAAACCAGGTACCTGCTGAATATGGCCTACCTACGCTTAAAGAATCTGAACTTTGGTTATTCATTCTCAAAGAGCGTCACCCGACGACTGGGGATTGAAAGACTGCGTGTTTTCTTCAGCGGCGAAAATATATTAACATTTGACCATTTAGGAAACCTTGCAATTGATCCGGAAACTGATTTTTCGCAAACACAGATTGATAATGACCGTGCGGGTTTCGGACGTGTTTATCCGTACAGAAAAACATATTCCGCAGGATTACAGGTGACATTTTAATTTTATTAAAGAAGAAATTATGAAAACGCTAAAATATTTAATGCTCGGTTTAGTCCTTATCTCTTGGGGATGTAAAAAGACCGATGATTTTCTAACTAAATTACCTCTCGATAAACTAACCGATGATACGTATTGGACAAGCGAAAATAATGTAAGAACTTTTGCTTATGGCTTTTATCCTACTTATTTTCCTGGTTATGCTTCTGGTTTTGACCTAAGCTGGGGGGGATATTTTTCGGGCGAAAGTTTAAACGATGATTTTGCACCTACAACCCCAACAACTTTTACCAAAAACGTACCCGCAACTGATGCAGGAGATGCTGCCTGGTCATTTAAAAATATTCGGCGGGAAAATCTTTTTATTGACCGTATTAAAAGAGTACCCATGCCTGACGAAGCTATTAAACATTGGACAGGTATTGGCCGTTTTTTCCGTGCACTGGAATTTGCCAATAAAGTGAAAAAATATGGCGATTTTCCATGGTATGGCAAAGTACTTGCAGAAACTGACACTAAAGAGCTTTACCGTACGCGCGATCCGCGTACTACAGTAATGGACAGCGTACTGGCTGATTTTAATTATGCGGCTGCCAACGTTCGTCCTGTTGATGCTACAGCAGGAACACCGGGGCTTTTAGTAAACAGATATGTTGTGCTGGCATTTATGTCGAGGGTGTTTTTGTTTGAGGGCAACTGGGAAAAATACCAGGCTAACAATGCTGCAAAAGCTACGGAGTACCTTACAGCAGCAAAATGGGCAGCTAATGAGGTGATTACCAAAGGAGGCTATTCGGTTGCACCTGATTACAGAAAACTATTCAACTCACTTGACCTTTCAACCAATCCCGAAATAATTTTATACCGAAAATATCAAACCGGGTTACTTACGCATAGCCTGCAAAGTTATGTGAATAAAGAGCCGCAAACCGGCGCTTCAAAAAACGCCCTTGAAGCCTATTTATGTAAAGACGGGCTGCCTATTAGCATATCTCCGCTTTATAAAGGAGATAAGGCCATCGCCGATGTTATGGCAGACAGAGACCCCCGCATTAGCGCTACCTTTGTACCTGCAATAAGGCTTAACGGTGTGGTATCAAATTATTCATCATCAGGTTATGCGGTATTAAAATTCTTTAATGCGGATATTAAGGACCTAACCAATGGAAACAGTAATTTGAATGATACCCAGGCCCCTGTAATACGTTATGGCGAAGTGCTGATAAACTACGCAGAAGCAAGTGCCGAACTGGGAACTTTAACACAAAATGACCTTGATGTATCCATTAACAAACTAAGGAAGCGTACAGGTATCAACTTGCCCGATCTGCAGGTAATGGGTGGGTTGCCGGCCGTAAATGGTGCAGTTTATGATGATCCTAAAAGAGATCCTTCTGTTTCCTCTTTATTATGGGAAATACGCCGCGAGCGCCGTACCGAACTGATGATGGAAGGTTTCAGGAATGATGACCTTAAAAAATGGAAAAAATACCAGTATCTGGATACACAGGGAAATCCTGATATTAACTTAGGCGCATGGATCAACAGGGCCGATTATCCCGCTACTTTATCAGTGGCCACACAAAACAATGCGGCTCAGGGTTACGTAGTACCCGCTACAAAAGCCGAGACACAAAGGATATTTAATGACCCTAAAGTTTATTTAAGTCCCTTACCTTTAGATCAAATAAAATTGTATAAGGATCAGGGTGTGGATCTGAAACAAAATCCGGGTTGGCAATAACAAAGAAGCATAAAGCCCCTTCCTGTTCTATCAGGAAGGGGCTTTTATAAATTGGTCATGAGCATGAAGAGGTTATACTATTATTTTCTGTGTCTTTTTTGCATAGCTGCACAGCTGGTAAATGCACAAACTAACCCTAAACGTGAGTTTAGGGGAGTTTGGGTGGCTACGGTTCAAAATATCGACTGGCCTTCAAAGCGTGGTTTAGGTTCTGATGTGCAAAAACAAGAGCTCATAAACATTTTAAATGAGCATCAAAAAAGTGGTGTAAATGCCATTATGTTACAGATCAGACCATCGGCCGATGCATTATATGCCAAAAGCCGCGAACCCTGGAGCATGTTCCTGGCCGGCAAACAGGGGCTTGCACCGCAGCTTTTTTATGATCCGCTTAAATTTGCAATTGACGAGGCTCACAAACGCGCCATGGAGCTGCACGCCTGGTTTAACCCGTACCGGGCAACTAACGACCTGATCGATTCAAACATCAGCGCAACTCACATTACACGCACACATCCTGAATGGTTTTTTACCTATGGCGGTAAAAAGTATTTTAATCCAGGCTTGCCCGAAGTGCGCAGTTACATCATTAGTGTAATTATGGATGTAGTACGCAATTACGATATTGATGGCGTACACTTTGATGATTATTTTTATCCGTATCCCGGAAAGGATAAACTGCCCGATACTACAACCTATGCGCAATATGGCAAAGGCTTTGATGATATTGATAACTGGCGCAGGCATAATGTTGATACCCTGATCCATGTGCTGTCTGATAGTATCCATGCTGCAAAAAAATATGTAAAATTTGGCATAAGTCCGTTTGGTATATGGCGTAACCTTAAAGACGATCCCAACGGGTCACAGTCAACCGGGTTTTCGGGATATAGTAAATTGTTTGCTGATGCCCGCAACTGGACACGCTCCGGCTGGATAGATTATGTAAACCCGCAGATCTATTTTCCTTTTTATTATGCCGCGGCCCCATATGAAAAGCTGTTAGACTGGTGGAGTAAAAATACTTTTAACAAGCATTTATACATTGGTCAGGGAGTGTACAGGGCTATGGAAAACCGCGAGGGTTGGCGCGATAAAAGACAATTATCCAACCAGATGCGCGAACTACGAAAAAATGCACGGGTACAGGGCAGCGTGTTTTTCAGCTCGAAGTCACTTACCGATAATTTAGCCGGGTTTCAGGATTCTCTCCGTATGGAATTTTACCAGTATCCGGCATTACCGCCCCAAATGATATGGCTTGGCGAATCTGTGCCACAGGCTCCGGCACGCTTAAATGTTTTATCTCAGAACAACAAGGTACAGCTAACGTGGTCATATTTAAGGAAACGACCGGTGGGTGTTTATGGATATGTTATTTACAGGTTTAAGAAAGGCGAAAAGGTTGATCTTGATCGGCCTCAACATATCATCAAGATAAGTTTTGATAAAACCCTGAGATCTTACACCGATACTACCGCAATAAGCGGAACACGCTACAGATATTTAATTACCGCTATTGACAGGCTTAAAAACGAAGGCTGGCCATCAAAAGCAGCCCTAATTGATCTAAAAAAATAATATATGTCAACATCGCCTATCTCCATTAATAATAAAAAATTAACCTCCTTTTTATTAGCACTATTATTAACAATAGGCATTGCTAAAGCCCAGTCGTTCAAATTCGCGTTTGTTTCTGATACCCATATCAATATAGGCAATGCAACAGCGGCGGAGGACCTGCGCAGAACAGTGAAAGACATTAATGCTAACAATGAACTGAAATTTGTTGTAATTACCGGTGATATAACAGAGTTTGGTGCAGATGATGAGCTAAAGCTGGCTAAGCAAATTCTGGATAGCCTGAATAAAAAGTGGTACATTATTCCGGGTAACCATGATTCCAATTGGTCTGAAAGTGGGAGCAATACCTTTAAAAAGGTTTTTGGAGGAGAAACCTTCGCTTTTAATTATGGCGGATATCTTTTCGCGGCCACCAGCTCCGGCCCTAATATGCGGATGGGCCCGGGGCAGGTTCCGCGAGAGAATATTGTTTGGCTTGATTCGGTATTAAATCATACGCCACCGGYAACTCCGGTTGTGTATTTGAACCATTATCCGCAGGATTCCGCACAAAATAACTGGTATACCGTAATTAATAAACTGAAGCAGAAAAATATCCAGCTCATTTTATGTGGCCATGGGCATAATAACCATACCTATGCTTTTGATGGCATCCCCGGTGTAATGGGGCGCTCCAACTTAAGGGCCAAAGATAGCATTGGGGGATATAATATAGTAACTTTTGAAAATGGTAAGGCCACATTTGAAGAGCGTAAACCGGTTATACAAACCAACCGCAAATGGGCCGAAACAGCGCTGTTTGATCATCATTTTAACAAAGATACCGCACAGTATTACCGCCCTTCCTATGCCGTTAATAAAAAGCCGGCAGGGGTAAAGGCCTTATGGAGCTATCAGGATCAAAGCGATATAGGAGCGGGTATGGCCATAGCTAAGGACAAACTTGTTTTGACCGATACAAAAGGTTTGATATATGCTTTAAACAGGAACAATGGGAAGCAGGTATGGTCATATGCCACTGGTGGTAAAATATATTCCACCCCGTTTGTGTCTGGTAATTATGTGGTTGCCGGTTCATCCGACAATTATATCTATTGCCTTTCGGCAGTTACGGGTAAACTCATCTGGAAAGCGGCTGCTGAGAAAGCTGTTATAGCTTCGCCAATAATAAAAAATGATATCGTTTACATAGGTGCATCTGACGGGCATTTTCGTGCCCTGCATTTAGCTACGGGTAAATTATTGTGGGATTTTGATCAGGTAAAGGGTTTTGTGGTAACCAAACCTTTGATCTACCAGGATAAAATATATTTTGGTTGCTGGGCCAATGATTTTTATGCGCTTGACCTCGCCACCGGTAAACTGGTATGGAAATGGAGCAATGGTTCATCCAACCGGATGTTTTCGCCTGCGGCATGTTATCCCGTTGCCACCAATGGCCGGGTATTTATTGTAGCCCCAGATCAGTATATGACCTCTTTGGATGCATCAACAGGCAAAGTGCTGTGGCGTGCGCGGGTAGCACATAATAGGGTAAGGGAATCAATGGGTTTATCAACAGATAGCGCATTGGTATATGCCAAAACGATGGATGGTCAATTATTGGGTATATCAACAAAAGCCGACACCCTGCAAATTGCCTGGAAATCGTCATTACAGTTACCTTATGAGCTTGATCCTTCTGCTATAGTAGAAGATCGGGGAGTAATTTACGTACCAATCCATTCGGGTACAGCCTATGCTGTCGATCGTAAAAGCGGCAGTGTTCTATGGAAATACAAGGTATCCAACTGTTTAATGAACAGTATATTGCCTTTTAATAATGCTGTTTACGCAAGCACTATGGATGGCAAAGTAAACTGCCTGCAAAGCATAAAAGGTAAATAGGTTGGATTTATAAAGCATGTCATTGCGAGCGTAGCAATCTCAAAGGACAAGTAACGAACTTTGCTTGTGCAACCTGTATGGTGAGATTATTAATCTTGTGTTTGTTTTTATTGTATTAATGAGCTCCCTATGGTCGGTTGCCACGCTACGCTCGCAATGACATATTTGTTAATTGTTGTAACTGAAACACAAGCATCAATCCGTTTTATTGATTTTTCTAAGGCGATACAATTCTGAAAGGATGATTTGTTATAATTGTATTACAACATACCAATTATGAAAAAGCACCTTTATTTGATCCTTTTATGCATTTCTTCAGCATGTTTTGCACAAAGTAGCCCACCGGATGTAGCGTTTATAAATCCACCTTCAGTAAGCACACCCAAAGGATATTCGCAGGCTGTTACTATTGATCTGGGCAAAAGTATCATGGTTATTATGTCCGGCCAGGTAGCGTTTGACAAAGAGGGAAACCTGGTAGGTAAGAATGACCTTGCCCAGCAAGTTCAGCAAGTGTTCACCAACATCAAAAATATAGCTGAAAGTGCAGGTGGCTCTATGAATGATGTGGTAAAACTCAACTATTATATGTTGGATGCTTCGCAGGTGCAGGTAATTCGCAACATCAGGGACAAATTTGTAAATGTCAGCCATCCGCCGGCCAGTACGCTTGTACAAGTAAGTAAACTTTTCAGAAATGATATTTTAGTTGAAATTGAAGCCACGGCCGTTATTCGGAAAAAACAATAAGACTTAAGTATTATTAAATCTTCGTGATCTCACATTTGGTCTACACAATTTCCTGTTTGGTCTACTCTTCCCTGTGATAAACATTTGCTTAGGTAGTTTTACCGTGAATGTTTAAGCATGCAAGTTAATTTAGTGTGAAATGACCAGATCAAACATTAGAACATTGTACGGCTCAGTTGCCTTTTTATCACTCATCGGGCTTGTTATTGTAGTGCGCAGAACGCTGCTTTTGGTGCCGGTGCTTATAAATGGCTACCATGCACCTGCTATAGTTTCAAAGTTTACACAGATGGATGATATTTTTGCGCATCATCCTGTATTAACGCTTATCCACATTATTCCGGGCCCTATCTTTGTTATTACAGGGCCGTTTCAGTTTACCCAAAATATTCGTGTCCGTTATCCCTGGTGGCACCGTATTGGTGGCCGTTTGTTTTTGATAAGCGGCATCATGATAGGAATAACCGGTTTAGTGATGAGTTTTGCCATGCCGGCAATTGGTGGGCTTAACCAGGCCGCAGCAACTGTGTTTTTTTCCTTGTTCTTTCTATACGCGTTATTCAAGGCTTTTCAACAAATACTGCAACGCAAAATTGCAACACACCGCGAGTGGGCAATCCGGGCTTACAGCATAGGACTGGCTGTAGCAACCATCAGGATCATCAATGGTGTTTTCTTCGCCACCAGTCGTTTTACAGGCTTAACACCTCATGAATTTTTTGGTATTGGCTTTTGGATAGGCTTTGTAATTCATCTTGTCTTTGCGGAGTTTTGGATCAGTAAAACCCGGCTGGTAAAAACTAAAAAACCTGTAAACACACTAACCAAAGATCCTTTTATTAAATTTATGTACCGATAGTATTTAAACCATTAAATGAAAGTAATTATAAAGCCCCGGCATATCAGCATCACACTTCATGTACTTATTTGGGGTGTACTACTGTTATTGCCCTACTTTGTTTCGACTGCTGCAAGTGGGTTTAAAATAGGTTCAATCCCCGGTTTGTTCTTTACAGAGGCCGGCATTATCCACATGGCCATTTTTTATATAAATGTTTTTTACCTGTACCCCAGATTTTATAACAGGCGTTTTTGGTTCCTTTATATTTTAAGTTGTACCCTGCTTGTATTTGGGTCTTTTTGGTTAAAATATCATATCATGGCTGCCTGGTTTCCAGAAATTATGAGGGATGCATCGGTATATAAGTTTGTTTTCCCCCCGTCCATTGCTGTTTTTATCATCAGTATCATTTATTGCAGAATAGTCGACAGCATTCGCTCCGAACGGGAGCAAAAGGAAAAACAGGCAGCGCAGCTATTAACTGAACTGAAATTCCTTCGTTCACAGATCAGTCCGCATTTTTTGTTTAATGTGTTGACTAACCTGGTATCCCTGGCCCGCAAAAAGTCAGATAAACTGGAGCAATCCCTCATTATGCTGTCAGATCTGATGCGCTATATGCTTTATGATGCCCAGGGTAAAAAGGTGGCCCTTCAAAAAGAAATTGAATACCTGAGCAGTTATATCGAACTGCAGAAACTCCGCTTTGGCAGCGATGTGCAGGTTAATAGCAGGATTGAGCTGGATAATGAGGATGATCAATATACCATTGAACCAATGCTGTTGATCCCATTTGTAGAAAATGCATTTAAACACGGGGTAGGTTATAATAAACAACCCCAGATTGACATTGAATTATCAGTACACCAAGGCCTGATGATATTTGAAGTACGGAATAAGTTTGAGGATGAGCCTTTGGTTAACAAAGATGAAAGCTCTGGCATCGGGTTGAGCAATGTGCGGTCGCGGTTAAACCTGTTGTATAAAGACAGCTATACGCTAACCATAAATGATCAGAACAATTTGTTTAGCATTACTTTAACTTTGAAGCTTGTATGATGCGTTGTATTATAGTTGATGATGAACAGTTGGTTAGGGAATTGCTGGAAGATAACATCCGGCAGATACCCTTTTTGCATTTGGTGAAAGCCTGTAAGAATCCACTGGAAGCTATTGAGATTTTGCAAACAGAACAGGTTGACCTGATATTCCTGGATATACAGATGCCCCGGTTAAACGGACTGCAGTTTCTGGAATCGCTAAATAACCCACCACTGGTAATTTTGGTTACCGCTTATGAAAAATACGCGCTGGAAGGTTTTAACCTGAACGTGATTGACTACATATTGAAACCCTTTGGCTTTGATCGTTTTTTAAAGGCCTGTAACCGTGCTAATGATCTATTTAAACTGCAGCAAAACAGTAAGTCGGCTATAAGCGAAGGGCAGGAAGATTTCTTCGTGAACGTAGAGTATACCCTCGTGAAAATTGTAGTAGCCGATATTGATTATATTGAGGGGCTAAAAGATTATATCAAGATCCACCTGTCATCATCGCCCAAGCCGGTGCTTACCCGCATGACCATCAAAGCCGCCGAAGAGAAGCTTCCCGCGCCTGCCTTTATCCGTACCCATAAATCCTTTTTGGTGGCCGCCCGTAAAATTACCACCGTAAAACGCGATTTTGTTTGCATAGGCGAAAAAGAAATCCCTGTAAGTGAATCATATAAGGAGAATATCGCTCAAATACTGAATCGCCCCGAGCATTAAGTTTCCATACTTCCCCCTTTTGTCGCTACACTTCCCGCCTTTGTCTACTCTCCAAAAAAGGTAATATCCTGCCTTATAGTTTTGCCTGTAAATAGTATTAAAAAAACTAACAGGCCATGAAAAACAGCCTCATAAAGTGTAGCCGCTTTTCTGTTTTTACTGATATCACAGAGGATCAGGAACTTTTAAGTAAATACAAATAATTTTTAACCATTAAATTTTATAATCATGGGATTTGGATTCATCATCATCATACGGGTACTGTTTGTTACCTGTATGGTATTTATAATCGGTTACATTTTTGGCGGGTTTTCAAAAAAGCCTGCGTTAGCTACCATAACAAAGG